>JAUVTM010000311.1 GCA_030601545.1 Syntrophobacterales bacterium | reverse complement strand
GATGTGTGGTTTGAGCAAAACCTCCTTTAGTTCCTGTAGAAATTGAAAGAAAAGGGGTTTCAGCAGGTCTTGAACTTGGCCCTCTCCTGCAACAATAGTGTACGAAGCGGACCGAACCGTGCCTTCGGGTAAACCTGTTTTGATTATCACACTTACTGTTAACTTTCAAGGGAAAAAGAGAGTTTAGCATAGGGCATAGAGCATGGGGCAAATCCATTGACGATTGTCAATCGACAATGGATTTGACTAGCCTGCCGGCCTGATGAATAAGTCCTGCACTCTTCGGTCCGCAGGTGAGGATGAGATCCAAAACTGAAAGATTAGCGATAAAATCACCCCAGAGCTGAGGGTAGATTGGAGGTTCATATTTGTAATAAATTATCTGAATACCATGGCGTTGGAACAAATTCTCGTCGAGGTACTTGTGTGAGGAAGCAATGGTCAAATACTTTCGGGCCCCTATGGCCTTACAAATATCCACCAGCCGTTGGGAACCGCTGGTCTCAATGGCAAGGGTTGAACTGCGCAGAAAAGGTTGAGGAATCCCCAAGGCGACCCTCAGATAGTCCAAAATGACGAGATTGAGCTCTAAGAGCTCGTGTCGGGGATCGTGGTATATTTGCCGACAGAATGTGCCGTGTTCGTCCCAGTACGGGGCATGGTTGTACGCATGCTCGAGGCTGAACAGGTGCTTTTTCCGCCAATTTTCGTCGTTGCAGATTTCAACTTGATCAATACGCTGAAAACTTCTGCCTCGCTTCCAAACTGGCACTGTTAGCCACAATTCTCCCTGGTCGTTCTTGAGCCGGTTTCGGTTTATCCAGCTTCCTCCCAAGGGAAATTGGACATCATCGAGCAGCACCAATCGTTCCGCTTGCATACCTTTAAAAAATAGTCCGGGCCAAGGCATGAAATTTGGATGGTGGCAAGCGATCATCATGGCAATTCAAGCTCTCAGCTTGATTCGCAGAGCGCAGAGGGTATCGGTAAACAGTAAGCGGTGAACGGTAAACGGATTGGGGGGGCCTACCTCAACGGCTTACCATCTACAAGTTACCGTTCACAGAGTAGTAGTGTTCAGTGCCTAGTAATTGCTGCCAGCTGATGGCTGCCAGCTGCCATCTGGCTCAGCTTCTATAATCGGCATTGATCTTGATGTAATCAAGACTGAGATCACAGGTATAGATTGATTCCTCCGCCGTTCCCTCACCTAGATCAATAGTTATGGAAAACGATGGTTGGCGCAAAATCTCGCTGGCCTTATTCTCCGCCTTTTCTCCCAGAGAGAGTCCGTTTTCCACAAGTTTCACCCCATTGAAGAACAGTTGCACCCGGTTGGGATCGAAGCGGATATCCGCCCGGCCCAACGCCGCAAGAACACGGCCCCAGTTGGCGTCCTCTCCAAAAAGAGCGGTTTTTACCAGGGGTGAGTTGGCAACTGTACGAGCTCCCCGGAGTGCTTCAGCCTGACTTGACGCACCCTTTAGTCTGATTTCAACGAATTTGGTGGCACCTTCTCCATCAGCAACGATTTTCTTGGCCAGATCTAGTAGGACTTCTCCGAGGGCCTGGCGTAACCGTTCGCCATCAGGGGAATCCAGGTCTGCTATCGGCTGGTTAGCCGCGCGTCCGTTTGCGAGTACTATAAGCGTGTCGTTGGTGCTGGTGTCACCGTCCACCGTAATCCGGTTGAAAGAGCGCCCCGTTTCCTCTCGAACCAGCGTCTGGAGGGCTTCAGGGGTGATGGCTACATCTGTGGCCACGAATGAGAGCAAGGTTGCCATGTCCGGGCAGATCATGCCGGCACCCTTGGCGATGCCAAGTACTGTGAAAGGAAGGTCCTGCAACCGGCTTCTTATCATGTGGATCTTGGGTACTGTGTCTGTGGTCATAATTGCTTGAGCCGCATCCATCCAGCCTTCGGGCCGCACCAAGGGAACTAACTTGGGAAGATAGCTAGCCACCGGCTCAATGGGCAGATCCATGCCAATCACACCGGTGGAGGCCACCAAAATCTCTTCGAAGGGACAACCAATGGCATCAGCAGCTATGCGAGCTGTGGCTTGGGCACGTTGCAAGCCAACGTCTCCGGTGCAGGCGTTGGCGATACCGCTGTTGACCACAATTGCCCGGACAGTATTCCCGGCGAGATGTGACCGGCTGAGCAAAACGGGGGCTGCCTGGACCTTGTTGGTGGTAAAAACCCCGGCAGCAGTGGCTGGCACCTCACTGGTAATGAGGGCAAGGTCGGGACGTCCTTGATAGCGAATGCCGGCGGCTATTGCGCCGGCTTTGAATCCGGGAACAGTGAACTCTTCAGGAGGAGGTAATTGGTCAGTGGTCATTGGTCATCTTTCATT
>JAUVTM010000105.1 GCA_030601545.1 Syntrophobacterales bacterium | reverse complement strand
AATCCCCCTACCTTTGTCCCCATTTCAGCTTATTGCGGAGAATGGTGAAATAGTCCTCTTGGCGAGACTTGATCAGAAAGAGAGGTTGAGGAGCTTCCTCTACACGGACAATATCATCTGCTTGTAGTTCACATCCCACCTGTCCATCGCAGGTCAGAGTAACATCTGTTGCCTTGGCGCCAACCCTGATTTCAACATGGGCGTCGCCCGGCAGAATAATGGAACGATTTGTCAAAGAAAACTCGCAGATAGGCGTTAAGATGATAGTCTCGGCCGTTGGATAGACGATGGGGCCTCCGGCGGAGAGATTGTAAGCGGTTGATCCTGTGGCGGTCCCAACGATAAGTCCGTCAGCCCGGTAGGTTGTCAGAGGAAGGCCGTCAATGGTTACTTCCAGGTCAACAATTCGTGCAAGAGCGGCCTTGTTGATCACCACATCGTTCAGAACAGTACTGTTGAGCAAGCATTCACCCTGCCTGAATAAACCGGCCTGGAGGCGCATACGTCTTTCCACTTCAAACCGCTGTCCCAGAATATCTTCGAAGAAACGGTAGCAGTCCTCCAGGCTTACTTCGGTGAGAAAACCCATTCCGCCAATGTTTACCCCCAGAACCGGAATGGTTCGCTCTGTGAGAAGCCTGGCTACACTGAGCAATGTGCCGTCACCCCCAAGAACCACCACAGCCAGACTATCGGATGGTACTTGATGAATAAAACCTTCAAGGCTGCTCTGCTCAGCATGGTGAGCAATATTTTCGAGCAGAAAAACCTCCGCGCCTCGCCGCTCGAACCACTGCTTTATCTCCAGTCCGAGTTCTGCCGCCAGATCCTCACCTTTCTTGCGTATTATGGTAATCTTGGCCATTAGGCTCCTTCTCCATTCGCCCACCACCGTGTTCGTTGCACCCCATTCAGCCTGGGGATCGATCCGATGGATTGCTCAGCAGGAATCTCACTAACCTGATTCAACCAGCCAACAGATTAATTGCATCTAATCCTTTAGCAAAATTGTGATGCCTGGGTCAACCTTTAGGGTGTACTTACCATTACGGGAATGAAGGGAGTTGTTGTGACCTCTACTTTTCCCAGCTGGCTCACTGCGAAAAAAAGTTGTAAAATAATTAATTCTGGGCTATATTCACGATTTGCCATGGCAGGCTACCACAACTTCTAACCCTTTTTCACGCGGTATGATAACGGTGGACAAAGAAAAACAAACTTCATATTCCGTGCTTTCTGTAGACGACGACGAGGAAATGATTGGCTTGCTCCACGAGGTAGTAAGTCAGCTTGGCCATGCTAGTGTTACCGCGGTCGATGGAGTCGATGCTCTAGAGAAACTTGGCGAGAGCGAGTTTGATATCATCATAACAGATATCAGCATGCCTCGAATGGACGGAATTGAGCTGACCAAACGCATAAAAACAGACTTCGAGGACATAGATGTAGTTGTGGTTACCGGATACCAAGAGGAATACAAATATACCGACGTCATCGAAATTGGAGCCAGTGATTTCATCTCCAAACCATTTAATATTAATGAATTAGAGGCAAAAATTAATCGCATCATCCGTGAACGTGAACTGAGGGCAGAACTCAAAAGGCTTTCAATCCGTGACGGACTCACCAGCCTATACAATCGACGCTACTTTGATGAAAACCTTGAACGAGAAGCGATTCGTGCGTTTAGGCAGCGTTACGGTTTGTTCCTTCTTCTGATCGACGTCGACAATTTCAAAGAGTACAACGATCAGCTTGGTCATCAAAAAGGAGACGACCTGCTCAAAGAATTGGCCAGGTTAATGATGTTTTATAGTCGCGACAATGTTGACACGGTCTATCGATATGGGGGTGACGAGTTTGCCGTAATTATCCCGCATGCTAAACACGAACAGGCAATGCTGGTGGCAAAAAGGCTGCGAAACAAGTTTAACAAAAGTAACCTTGGGCCCGCCTCTCTTAGTATAGGCATGGCCCAGTTGGAAGGTGAACTGAAGACCCTGGAACAAGATCTTGAGACCCTGCTCCGCACCGCTGATCAGCATCTATACTCGGCCAAGAATAATGGGGGCGATCAGATTTGCACAGCAAACCAAGATTTCAACCTTGAAAATCCACTCTTGAACAAATCCGAAATCCAGTAAATCTCAGGGTTTCAGGTGTCAGGTGTCAGAGTGGATTGTCTCCCCTCCCGTCTTTTAGTTGGACAAAATTCCTGGAGGAAATTGAACGTCTGGGCTTAACTCCTACATTAAGAAAGAGGACAGAAATAGCTCAATGGACCAAGGAGGTGGCAAAATTGAAAAGGCCTGAATACGGTTTTGGCACACATCTGATGTTGGACGGCTATGGCTGTGATCGGCAGCGACTGGAGGATATTTCTCTTATTTACAACTTCTTGAGCGAGTATCCCGCTCACATTAAAATGACCAAGATCATGCCCCCTTACGTTTTTCGATACGAGGCTAAAAATCCAAAGGATTGGGGTATTTCAGGCTTTGTTCTCATCGCGGAAAGTCATATTAGCATCCACACCTTTCCCGATAAGAATTACCTTAGTCTGGACATTTTCTCCTGCAAAGAATTTGACTCTGACCATGCCATCTCCTATGTAAACAATTTGTTCGGCGTGCAGAAAAGTGAAGTGAAGCTTCTGGATCGGGGCATGGAATTCCCCAAAGACATCAGACGGACGGCCCATATCGTCCAGGAAGAACGTAATCGTCTGGAGCACTAACCCTGGCGACACGTATTCTCACCTCATGAGCACAGAACACAAATACGGACTGGAGTCTTTTGCAACCCTCGCCGCAGCGTCCACCTCCTTTGGTGGACGGGATGGAGCCTCACCCGACCCAAATAATGCAGAAGTCCTGATTATCCCCGTACCATACGATGCTACCACCACTTACATGCCCGGCACTCGTCAGGGACCTGGTGCTATCTTGCGGGCTTCCCAGCAGCTTGAGCTTTTTGATGAAGAAACGGCTCAGGAGGTTTTTCGGGTTGGTATTGTTACGCTTGAAGAAATGGAGGTGGATGCGAGCAACCCGAGCGCGATGGTAGCTAAGGTCCGGTCTCTTGGCGAAAAAACACTTGACGCTAGTCTATTCCCTTTGATGCTCGGCGGAGAACATCTACTCTCATTAGGTATGATCCAGGCGATGGCTGGCCGGGTAGATGACTTTTCAGTCCTGCAACTCGACGCGCATGCCGATTTACGTAAAACCTATCAAGGTGCAGAATACAGCAATGCCTGTGTCATGCGACTCGCCAGTCGTCATGCGGAATTGGTTCCTGTTGGGATCCGCTCGATGAGCTCTCAGGAACACCGCTGGGCTCAGGAACAAGCACTGCCCATTTTTTTCGCAGCAGATATCCACAATCGGTCGGATTGGCAAAAAGAAGTCGTTGCTCAATTGCGGCCCCAGGTTTACATCACCATTGATCTGGATGTATTCGATCCTGCTATTATGCCAGCCGTAGGTACCCCAGAGCCTGGGGGTCTCTACTGGTATGAGGTTCTTGAGCTACTCCGGTTAGTTTGTCGCTCTAGAGAAGTTGTGGGAGCTGACATCATGGAACTCTGCCCCCAGCCTGGAAACATTGCTCCCGATTTCTTTGCAGCCAAACTGGCTTACAAACTTCTCTCTTATCGCTTTCAAAACAGGACTGAATAGCTTCGACAATATAATTTGACAAAGTGAAAAAGAGGCTGTTAAGATTAAGATACTTAAGCGCACCAGCCCCTGCACATAAGGAGATTCTGAGTCCCTTGGAAGAAGGACCCGAAACAGGCTTATGGCGAAAGATCGCCACCCTCCTCAAGTTACGACACCGCAAGAAGCCATCACACCCTGATCTTCAAAAAGAAATCCAGCAACTCATTGACGTCGGTGAGGAGGAAGGGCTCCTTAGTGAAGACGAAGGAGAGATGATGCAGAGTATTCTCTCCTTTCGCGACACTGTGGCCAGAGAGATTATGGTGCCTCGCACTGATGCGGCAATTGTCAGCGGTGATACTCCCATTGAAGAACTTCTCCAACTAGTCAACAAAAAAGGCCACTCCCGCTTCCCTGTGCATGCAGGTAGTATCGACGACATTATTGGCATTCTCCATGTGAAGGATTTACTGTCCTCTTGGGGTGAGAAGCATCTAGCTCTAAAGGACATATTACGCACTCCTTATTTTATCCCCGAAACCAAGAAGATCAGCCACCTCCTCAGAGAACTTCGCGACAAGAAGTCCCATATGGCCATCGTCATTGACGAATATGGCGGTGTTGCAGGATTGGTTACCATCGAAGATATCATTGAGGAGATCATTGGCGAGATTCTCGACGAGTACGACGATGACGAAACCCTCATGGTAGCCACCGATGAAGGTGATCTTTTGGTAGACGCTAGACTTGAGATCGAAAAACTAGCTGAACATTTTGACCTCCAAATCCCGAAAGGGAATTTCGAGTCGGTTGGAGGGTTCATAATCAGCTTGTTGGGCAGAGTCCCGCAACCTCGCGAAACAATAATCCACGCCCCTCTTGAAATGACAATCGAATCGGCAGATGCCAGAAAAATTCGCAAGGTTAGAATTAAAGTACAGCAACAAAACGCAAACGCTGAAGACCCCCCAGCCAATACTTAACATTGTCCTAAATTGAGACTGTTCAATAATACAGTCTTACCATGCTTCAAGCTGTGCCTTATCTGGATCCCCGCATACGCGGGGATGACGGGCGATCGCGCACTATCGTCATTCCCGCGAAAGCGGGAATCCAGGGAATAGGAAGACTTTTGCCCCGAAATCATTGAGGGTAACTATCCATAGTACGGTACTCTAACTATTTGATTCATTTGAATAAAAAAATATTGAACAGTCTCAAATTGAGCGATTCTTGCAGTACTGGTCTCTAAATGGCCTGTTGGGCAAAAGGAGTTCTCTGTGGGAAAAGAAAAACGCCAGTTTCCTAGAGTTGAGGTGACATGGCCCGTTACGATGTTAACCGCCCAGGGTCCAATTGAAGGCGAGGTCAAGAATATCAGTCTCGGGGGCGCATTCGTGCACTGCCAAGAACAACCCGAATCCAATGAAACTTTTCGTATGATTATTAAGGTACCCCATGCCCGTCAGTTTCTGAGAGCCAGCGCTCGGGTTGCGAGGTCAAACATCTACAATCCAGAAGGCACCGATGAGCCGAGAGGAGTAGGTGTTCGTTTCGTCGAGATTTCAGACGATGACCGTCAATACATTCGCGAGGTGGTTGCTGAGCAGCAATGATAACAACCACCATGCCATCTCTGACCAAATCCTCAATAGTCAATCGTCATTCGCCAATCCTCAATCCTCAATCGTCAATCGTCAATCGTCAATCCTTGGGGGACTAGAGTGAACATACAGCAGTTCTTCAATGTGAGTCCAAAGCACTATTTTATCGCAGCCTTGTCAGGCCTGCTCCTCACTTTCTGTTTTCCCCCCATTGGCCACCCTCTGGTTGGTTGGGCGGTTTTTGTTCCTTTGTTCTTCCTAGCAGCAGCCAACAAACCTCCAGCTTGCTTCACCCTTGGTTGGTTCGCCGGGGTATGCCATGGTCTGAGCCTGCTTTATTGGATCGCCTATGTAGTAAACCACTACGGCAATCTTCCTCTGCCGCTCAGCCTGGCGGTTTGTTTTCTGCTGGTGGCCTATCTGGCTCTATTTCCCGGGCTCTTCTGTGCAGGATTAAGTTGGTTGCGGCAGAAGGGTCTGCCATGGCTCCCGCTTGCGCCTTTTCTCTGGGTTACCCTAGAATTCGGAAAGAGTCATTTACTGACCGGTTTTCCGTGGGAAAACCTGGGGTATAGCCAGTACCGGTGGCTTTCGGTCATACAAATGGCTGACTTCGCCGGCGTCTATGGGATTTCATTCGTTCTAGTCCTCTCGAGTGTTTTGCTCTTCCGGATGATCTTCGCTGCAAAGCAGCAGAGAAAACGGGTGACTCGACTTATTTCCCCCCTGCTGCTGGTCGGCTTGGTCTCGGTGGTCTATGGCTATGGCCAGTGGCGATTGGCCACTTTTGAATCCTACCAGGATCAATCCTTCAAAGTTGCTCTGGTGCAGGGTAATGTGAGCCAAGATACCAAGTGGGACCCAGCTTTTCAGCAAGCCACCCTGGAAAAATATGTACGGCTAACCAACAAGATAGCCAAGCAGCAACCCGATCTGGTGGTTTGGCCTGAGACGGCCACACCGTTCTATTTCCTGGCAGACCGCCAGAACACCAAGACCCTTATTCGAGAGGTACAAAAACTGAAGAAACCCTTGCTATTCGGAAGTCCTGCTTATCGCAGAAAGGGAGTAGAATTGAAATTATACAACCGCGCCTATCTTCTCAATGGCGACGGGATGGTTACTGGTTACTATGACAAAATCCATTTAGTACCCTTCGGCGAATACGTCCCGTGGAAAAAGGTTTTGTTTTTTGTGGACAAACTAGTTCAAGCTGCTGGAAACTTCGCTTCCGGCAAACAAGCTGTAGTGCTGGAAGTGTCTGCAGCGCGAGTGGGTGTGCTTATTTGTTACGAGGCCATCTTTCCCAAACTCAGTCGCGACCTGGCCAATGGTGGTGCCAATCTGCTGGTCAACATTACCAACGATGCCTGGTTTGGTCGTAGCAGCGCCCCTCACCAACACCTTTCCATGGCGGTACTGCGTGCTGTTGAGAATCGAATACCCATTGCCCGCTGCGCCAACACCGGAATCAGTGCTTTCATCGATGTTCGAGGCCGTATTCTGCAGGTGACCGGCTTGTACGAGGACGCGACCTTGTTGTCTACCCTCCAGTTAGGAAAAGGCGAACCAGTCACCATTTACACCCGCTATGGTGACTGGTTCGCCTGGAGTTGTGTCGCCATCTCTTTCTTGGGGTTTGGTTATGCACTAGTACGGAAGAGAGGTGAGCAGTGAGCAGTAAGCGGTGAGCAGTAAGCGGTAGATCGCTATCGAGCATTGAGCATCAAATATCTCAAATCCCAAATCTGCAATCCGAAATCTAAAATCTAAAATCTACAATGTGCCTGGTGGTCAGTTCACGGCGTGCGCACCCATTCAAAAAATCGGTGCGGCCTCTGTACAAAAGATGAAAAGTATGGTTATCTTGAGTGTGAAAAGACTGCGAAAAGCAAAGGAGAGACATTCATGACTTCGCCATCTAAATCACAGATCAAAAAACTGCTTGACAGGTTAGAAGATCTGCGAGGTCATCTT
>JAUVTM010000210.1 GCA_030601545.1 Syntrophobacterales bacterium | reverse complement strand
GAGGCTGGCAATATCCGCAGCTCGGGCTGCCATCTACTTCGGCCCGAAGCACCACCGCCCGGCAAGGACAGCAGGCCGAGCGTAAGCGGAGGGAATGTCCCAGCCCTCGAGCGGTAAGGCTTACTAGCAGCAATTGGCGAGGTTGAAAGGACATTCCTTGTATTTGTTCTTGCGTTCCGAGTCTCACGGTCTGGTCACTTCTAGCGCAGCTGGGTGCGGGGGAAGCCCGCCCGCCTCGCCTGAGCGGCTCGCGATGGCGGGCAGGGCGCCCCCTCCCTGTTCCCCGTTCCTGCGAAACGGGGCCAGGGGCTCCCCCACCCACAGCTGCGGAAGTGGCACAGACCTTCCGCCAGTCACTCCAGAACAAACACAAGGAATGTCCAGGTGGATTTGTCTCAATTATTCTTAATACGCTCATACCAACCAAAAAATGGGAACACTCCTGGTAACATTCAGAGTTTCAATGCCAGGGCTAATTCGTTATAATTCGTATTTGGGTATTTTACAGAGGTTTCTGAGACAACCCGCTGAAAAGGGATTTTCCTATGCCGCAGATCGGTCCCGGAACGTATGTAACCATGGAATATGACGCCTTTCTAGAATCAGGGACCAGAGTGCTGGGAACGAATAAGAAGGACCCTTTAGTCTTTCGCTTTGGTTCAGGTGAAGTCTTGCAGAAAATAGAACATGAAATCGTAGGGTTGCATCCTGGGGCCGAACGGGAATTTATGGTTGAACCTGAGGAAGCCTTCGGGGAGTTCGATGAGTTCAGGGTTCTCCGGGTGCCATTGGAAGAATTTCCCAAAGGGAAGAAACTCAAGAAAGGAACGCTCCTTAAGGTGGAAATAACACAGGGCCAAAAGGGTCTCTGTTTCGTGGGCGACGTCCAGGAGGATCATTTTGTGCTCGATTTCAACCATCCCCTAGCCGGGAGAACCCTAAAATATCGAGTAAGAATCCTGGACGTCCATCAGATCACTTGAACTGTCCCAAGGGGGTTGGCCGCAAATAGTTGCTGACAAGTGGAGTCCAATCTGATAAATAAAGAAAAACTGATCGAGAGAGGGTAGCATGAACTCCCCCACCAATATGGATCGCAATGCTCGTCAAGCTAGCACCGCCGCTGCGGCCTTCGCAGCCGGGCGGCCTGCGGTCCTGAGTGGGGAATGGTGAATATAGTCCCCTAGGAAGAAACGAATTCAGGGCTGCGGGCAATCAATCGCAGCCCTTTTGTTTGAGGGCTGTGAAACCTTCGCAGCCCTTTTTCTTTCTCCCGCTCAGACAGAAGAGGAGTGTAACAAGTATGCGAACCGACATCGTCCACATTGGTGCAGGAGAACTCACCTACGAAATCCGCAATATCATTGGGGTAGTGGAGAAACTGCAAGGGCTTGGGGTCAAAATCAATTTGGAGAACATTGGTGACCCAGTTGCCAAAGGTGAAAAGATCCCCACCTGGATCAAGGAAATCGTTGCCGGACTGGCTATGGAGGATTCCTCGTACGGCTACTGTCCAACTCTGGGCGTTTCAGAAACCAGGGAATTCCTGGCAGCAGTCAACAATCAAAATGGCGGCACCCGGTTGAGCCCGGAAGATATCATTTTTTTTAATGGTCTCGGCGACGCCATCACCAAAATCTACGGTTTTCTGCGACGAACCGCGCGAGTGATCACCCCCTCACCCACCTATACAACCCATTCTTCCTCAGAGGCTGCCCACGCCGGACTGCCGCCTGTTTGCTACCCCCTGGATCCCTATAACAACTGGGACATAGATACAGAGGAGCTGCGCAAGCGAGTGAGATACAATCCCGCTGTTGCTGGTATTTTGCTCATAAACCCAGACAATCCCACTGGTGCAGTTTACCCGGAAAGCCTACTCCGAGAAGTAGTGGCCATTGCCAGAGAGTATGATCTCTTTATCATCGCCGACGAAATCTATCAGAATTTGATCTTCAATGGCCACACAACCAAGCCGCTCGCTGCAGTCATCGATGAAGTACCGGGCCTTTCCATGAAAGGGATCTCCAAAGAACTGCCGTGGCCCGGCTCTCGCTGCGGCTGGATTGAAGTTTACAATGTTGACAAGGATCCGTTTTTTGCCTCATATGTCGAGAGCATTGTGAACGCCAAAATGGTGGAGGTATGTTCCACTACTCTGCCCCAGAAAGCCATTCCCCGCATTTTTGAGCATCCGGAGTACCCAGCGTACATCGACAGCCGGCGACAACGCTATCAAGAGTTCTCCAAGATTGCCTACCAAAGACTCAAAGATATCCCAGGAGTGTTGGTTAACCGCACCAACGGCGCTTTTTATATGTGTGTGGTATTCGAGGACGGCCGTTTGCATCATGGACAAACCCTCCCCATTGCAAATCCTGAGGTGCGAGATTTGGTGGAGAAACTTACCTCCCGTGAAAAGATTCAGCCGGATAAACGGTTTGTCTACTATATGCTCGCTGCTGCCGGCATCTGCGTGGTGCCGCTCACCTCTTTCAGCACGGACCTCCAGGGCTTCCGCTTTACCCTTTTGGAGCAGGACGAGGATGCATTTCGCCAGATGATTGAGAAACTGGCTATGAACATCACCAACTACTTGGAATCATGAAATCGCCACAGGTTTTCTTCCTCATGAAGATATTCGCCCTGGTGATCCTTCTTGTCTTGGGCTGGGAGTTTTGCTGGTGGGGCTTGGGAGTAAGACCTCTCATGCCCTGGCGCTTGAAGGGTTCCTTGAAAAAAAGTCCAGAAGATTTCACTTTGATCGATGTGAGGACGGCTTTAGAGTATGAGCTTTTCCATATACATGGCAGCAAGAATCAGCCGGAACTTCTGCTCCACCCCGAACTTTTTAAAGCACAGGACCCGAGGAAACCGCTGGTGATCATGTGCATGACGGGCCACCGTTCGTCAGTGGTTGCCTATCGTCTCAAAAAGCAAGGATTCACAGAAGTTCATAATCTTACTTTTGGTATGCTCGGTTGGCTGTTGAGCGGGGGGGAGACCACCAGACAAAAAGATGAATCAAAAAGGCGACGTTATTAAGATGAGGTAAGACCATCTTTCTTTTTCTGCTCTTTGGCCCTGTAGAGCATCTCATCTGCCTTTCTCAGTAGTGAATGAGGCTTATTCACCCCAGCCTCCCCCATTGAGGAGAGTCCAAAACTAATGGAAACGGGTATGTGTTCTTCTTCTACATCCAGAGGGTTTTTATGAAAATAGTCCTGCAGACGTTGGATAAGCAGGAGACTCTCGCTGCTGCTTATACCCGGGAGGATGATGACAAACTCATCCCCAGCATACCTGGAAACCACATCACTATCCCGGGTCAAATCCATTAGAATCCCAGCTACATATCGCAGTAAGTCGTCACCCCGGTCATGACCATATCTATCATTCACAGCCTTGAAATCATCCAAGTCAAGGAAGGCCACGGTCAAATTTGTTTTGTATCGCACGGCCCGCTTGTATTCCCGTTGCAGCACCTTCTCCATCACCCTGCGATTGAGCAGACCCGTAAGCGGATCTCTCCAGGCAAACCATTTCAGTTTTTCATGCGCGGTAACGTTGGACAGGCAAATCGAGACCTTGACAGCCAGCCGTTCAAGCTGCCTGGTGTCCATTCCCGGTCGGTACCGTAGTCTGGAAAGGTCTGCCTGGTTCAGACTGCCAATTATTTCACCATCAAGGGTTATCGGTGCAATGGCAAGAGAACGAATAAAGTACATTTGCCCTTGAGGAAGAAGTTCATAATACGGCTTAAGATCGCCGCTGATCAGTATCGGTTGGGTCTCGTTGGCAATGAGGTTGAGGAAGGCATCTTTGTCTATGACGTTCAAGCGTTCCTTGAGGGCTTTCGAGGACTCCAGAGTTTTAATCAGGTCTGAGACCTCGCTTTGGTCGATCATCGAGATCCAGACATAGGGTACTCCAAATTTCTCTCTGATTTCGGTAAGGAGCTTCTCAAAAAGATCCCTGAAATTGAGGATTGACAA
>JAUVTM010000166.1 GCA_030601545.1 Syntrophobacterales bacterium | reverse complement strand
TACTGTCCTTCTCAACACATTACTTCCGTAGATCTCTCTTCTCGGGAAGTAAATTATTCTATCGAAGCCATCAATACTTTCAACAGCCTCTCGGTAAGCACTGTCCACCACGAAATATACATTTTTCCCCCTAAAATACTCTTGTAATGCGACGATTGATGAGAGAGAGACCACAAGGTTTCCCAGGTGTCTGTCCATCATCACAATAAGAACTGTGAGTATTTTGTCGTAGCTAACAAGCATTTTGTTGATAGTAAAGGTACCTGTAAACTCTATTCAACATCGAAAACCTGGTCCCTAGGGCCCGGGAAGAGTTTCATGGCTTTGCCGGTAAAAGAGGTTTCAGGTTTCAGTGTTCAGGTTTCAGTTTTTTTGTTTCTCTTGCCTGACACCTGACACCTGACACCCGACACCCTGAGGATGGTGCTTGGAATTTGATATTTTACAATATGGACACGAACTAGCTTTTTGAACGGGTCCTGATCCAAGAAGCAACCCGTTCCGCGCTGCGCTGCACAAGGAGAATAGGCTTGAACGGAGATTCTCTCGCGGTTTTGATCCAAAGAATAACAGCAAGTACCCCGAAGATAATATTCGGCAGCCACAGACCGATGGCTGGTGGATAGGGCCCTTCTTTCCCCAAGGCCTTGGCTGCTGACACAAAAAGATAATAGAGCAAGAACAGGAAGAGTCCCAGAACCACTCCGGAGAGTCGGGAACCGGTTCTAGATTGAACGCTCAAGGGCGCAGCAATAAAGCCCAAGACAATACAGGCGAAAGGGAGGGACAGGCGACGATGCCATTCAAACAGTAATTTGTTGCGTTTTTTTTGGTCGAGTTTGGTTGAGGTCAGCGCCTGCCTTAACTCAGTGAAACTGAGGTGCCGTTCTCTCTTGCGGAAATCCTTCTCACTGAGAGCAAACGAGTCCAGATCCAGGTTGAAATCATAGTTCTGGAAGCGAATGGTTTGCAGGCTTTCCATCTCATCTCCCACCCGAAGGATCTGACCTCGAAGAAGCCTGAGGGTAATTCTTTTGCCGCTGGGATCGTGGACAAGAAAGCCTTCCTCGGCAACGATAGTGCTCTTGGTCTCAGGGGATCTCTCATCCGCAATAAAAACCTCGCGGAAGTGTCTACCATCCGGGGATATGGTGTTAATGAAAAAAACGAGCCCATCAAACTGATCATTGAAAATTCGCTCTTTGAGACCCAACTGACCTCTAGAGCGAGCCATCTCCAAGAGAACTCTCTGAAAACCACTGTTGCTGTGTGGCAGAACAAAACTGGAGAGACCGAGGGTGGTTAGCCAGGCAAAGCCTGTCATCAGAGCCACTGGAGGAATCGTTTGATAAAAGCTGATGCCAGCAGTTTTCATGGCGGTGATCTCGTTGTCATGAGCGAGCCTGGCAAATGCTAGAAGTACGGCGAGTAGGGTGGCCATAGGAATGGTGAAGACTAAAAAGTAGGGGAGCGAATAGAGCAAGAGCATGCCGAGATCAGCCAAGCCGGACTCGCTTGCAAAGAGCAGTTGAGTGTACCGCATGATTTTGCCCAGAAAGAGAACGAGAGTCAGAACCAATAGGCTGACAAAAAATGGTACCGCCTGCTCAACGAGAAGATATCGTAGCAATATCCGTTTCATAGATGTGGAGTGTAATGAATGAGCGTAAGTTTGTAAATGGGTAAAAAAGTGCTGGCTTCCTTTAGCTGCTGTGCTATATTCATCGGCAGCGCACTCAAAGCCACCATGGTTGAGAGGTAGATTCGATAGATGTCAACCACCTATGATTCCACGGTTCTCTCTGAAGGTATAGACAAGTTTTCATCCTGCCGGATCCTGGTAGTGGGCGATGTGATTATGGACGAGTTCCTCTGGGGTCGCGTTGAGAGGATCTCGCCTGAGGCACCGGTGCCGGTGGTAGAGGTCGAAGAAGAGTCCCTTGTGCTGGGTGGCGCTGGCAATGTGGTTAACAATATCATTTCTCTGGGCGGGCAAGTACTCCTCTGCGGGGTCATTGGCAATGATGCCATGGGTAGGGAATTGGTTCACATGCTGCAAGAGATGAACAGTCCCACCCACGGCCTGGTGGTTGAAGATCGTCGACCCACCACCATAAAAACCAGAGTAGTAGCCCACTCGCAACAGGTGGTCCGAGTGGATCGCGAGGAAAGGGAGCCTGTAACTGAGGATAGCATCCAGAGGATTCTTGCCACCATCAAAGAACAGATCGATTCCATCGATGCAATTGTGGTTTCCGACTACGGCAAGGGTGTCGTTGCTCAAAGTCTCATGGAAACCATTCGCTTACTCACACGTGACAGACAAATTATCTTGACAGTTGATCCCAAGGTAGAGAACCTGGCTCTGTATAAGGGCGTTACCTTGATTACTCCCAACAATCAAGAGGCAGAGCTCATGTCCGGGATTGTCATCAATGACGAAGGAAGCCTCAGGCGAGTTGGAACCCACCTGCTTGATGAACTTGGTTGTCAGATGGTGCTGGTCACCCAGGGCGACAAAGGTATGACGCTGTTCGAGGGCAACGGTAGGACCACCCAAATTCCCACGGTGGCCAGGAAGGTTTTTGACGTATCCGGTGCGGGTGACACGGTAACAGGAACTTTTACTCTGGCACTGGCAGCCGGTTTGACATCCGTGGAGGCGGCGGTGTTGGCAAATCTCGCCGCTGGGATTGTAGTTGGTGAGATTGGCACGGCCACAGTTGCGGCTTCTCGACTAAAGGAGGTTTTGTTGAGCAGCAGTGATCTATAGCTCATATCTGAGGGGTAGCACCAATGCATATTTGTGTAGTCGGCGTTGGTTATGTGGGATTGGTAACCGGTGCCTGTTTTGCCGAGTTTGGTGTCAACGTCACCTGCGTAGACAAGGATGAGGCCAGGATCGAGCTCCTGCAACAGGGAGAAGTGCCGTTTTATGAGCCGGGGCTCACTGAGCTCGTCTCTAAGAATGTCAAAGAAGACCGCTTGAGCTTCACAACCGACGCGGGAAGTGCAATCAGACAAGCCCTTGTAGTTATCATTGCAGTAGGCACTCCTTCTGCCCCTGACGGCGGTGCTGATCTCAAATACATACGTGAGGTGGCAGTCACCATCGGTCAGAATCTCGACGGCTATAAGGTGATCGTAACGAAAAGCACGGTTCCCGTCGGCACAGGTCAGATGATCACCCAGATCATCGAAGAGCAACGCAAGTCCGACGTGGCCTTCGATGTGGTGTCGAATCCTGAATTCCTTAGAGAGGGGGCGGCAATAGAGGATTTCATGCGGCCCAATCGGGTGGTGGTGGGAGCTGAGAGCGACCAGGCCGTGGCCATCTTGAAGGACCTTTACGGTCCACTCTATCTCATCGAGACCCCTTTTGTGATCACCGATGTGCAGACTTCGGAGATGATCAAATACGCCTCCAATGCTTTTCTTGCCACCAAGATTTCATTTATCAATGAGATGGCCAATATCTGTGAACAAGTGGGCGCCGATGTTCACCAAGTGGCCAAAGGAATGGGATTAGACGGTCGCATAGGGCCGAAATTCCTCCATGCCGGCCCCGGCTTTGGTGGCTCCTGTTTTCCCAAAGACATTAAGGCTATCGACAAGATCGGCCACGATCACGGCTACAGCTTTGAGATTGTTAAAGCGGTAATGAGGGTTAACAAGCGGCAAAGAAAGTTAATGGTCGAAAAGATCAACCAAGCTTTGGGTGGAGTGAAGGGTAAGAACCTGGCGATTCTTGGCCTTACTTTCAAGCCCAATACAGATGACATGCGAGAGGCTCCATCCATTGCTATTATCAGGGGTTTGCAACGGCAAGGTGCCAAAATTCGTGCCTTCGACCCGGCAGGGATGAAGGAAGCCCGGAAAATACTGAAAAGTATATACTATGCCAGAGATGCCTACGATGCTGCCAATGGTGCTCACGGCCTGGTAATTATTACGGAATGGAACCAGTTCCGCAGCCTGAACTGGAACCGGATGGCCGAACTCCTGAAAGAGCCGGTGGTGGTTGATCTCAGAAATATTTACGAGCCGAAGAAAATGCAGGCCCTCGGCTTTCGCTATACCTGCGTTGGCCGACAGAGCCCTGCCTGACAACCTTCCGGCCATTGTAGAGCCGTATTATGAGTATTCCCCAAGATCCGAAACCAGCAAAGCTCTTTGTGAGTGTAATTGCCGGTTCTGCGGTCCATATTGCCAAAGTATTGTCTAAACTGGCCGGACATT
Organism: Syntrophobacterales bacterium; assembly: GCA_030601545.1. Taxonomy (GTDB): domain Bacteria; phylum Desulfobacterota; class Syntrophobacteria; order BM002; family BM002; genus BM002. The sequence continues at coordinate 716 of JAUVTM010000166.1, read as the reverse complement.
ATGGGATACTGGATTTCGTCAGTGCGCTGCTAGCATTTGACTATACCGACTACTACTATGCCGAGATGGGACAGCCTTTGTTCAGGCGATTTGCCAGCTTCGATGGTCTCATCCCACAGGAGGACTTGGCACAGATCAAAGTGCAGACCAATCTTCTGGAGACTGAACAGAGTGCAGGGGGAAATCGACGTGTAAACATTGATCCGGGCTACCTGCTGGCCGAACGGCTGGTGCTGGCGAGCGGTAAGAACTACGCCCATCGGATCTATCTGAGTCGTGGCATCTACGCAGATTTGACCCTGATTTATCGTGACCGGGACTATCGACCGCTGGCTTGGACCTACCCAGATTATGCAGAACTCAAAGTACGGAACTGGCTTCGAGCCTTGAGACAAAAGTACCTCCTACAACTGCGGCAGGAGAAATAAACCACAAAGAACACGAAGAGCACAAAGGAGATATGAGATATGAGATTTAAGATTTGAGATTGGAGATTGAAAAAATTAGGAACTGGAAGACATCGCAATCTGCAATTCCATCGCTTTGTGCCCTTTGTGGTCTAAATCAAACGATTTTATTGGCAAGACGGAGTGGACGAGTGCTTCATAGCATGACCGCTTTTGGACGTGGCGAGGCCGGGACTGACGGTTACCGGTTCACTATTGAGCTCCGGACACTCAATCACCGCTTCTGTGATATCCGAATTAAATTACCTC
>JAUVTM010000206.1 GCA_030601545.1 Syntrophobacterales bacterium | reverse complement strand
TTTCTGGCAGTTGTCACGCGGGTGGGAACACGTTCTTTGTGTCTAAGTAACTTGGAAACAGCTGTAGAGATAAGCCAGCGGTCTTGATCAGTGATATTGGTAAAGTTGACGCCTATGATGGGTAAGGTAAGTTCATTATCTACGATATCTGCGGTTGACCAGACCACCTGCGCCTCAACCATCAGGGGGCGATCCAGTTCAGGGACTCTGATGGTCATCTCAAAAACTTCGTGTAAAAGAGGCGGGTTTGGAAATCGGAGTGTGGCGCCGCCGGCACTGACATTAAGCGTGACTCCCGCAACGACACCTTTATCGGTTTTGATAGTAACTGACCATTCGATTCTGGCTCTGGGGTAGCGGCGTCTTTCAATAAACTGAGGATCCATACCAGTGCCACCTTAAGCAGTGAGGTCCTCCCCAGGCCGATCTTGGTCCGTCATATCTAGATGATCCGCAACCAAAGCTGAGATCATCTCGTGGTCGGTAGTGTCAATTTTCGTGAATCTAACCCCCATACCGCGCGGCTTAAACTCTTCATCGGAACTAGAAGGATTTGACCAAATAACTTCAGCGATGGCCTGTACCCGTGGACTGAGGAGGGATACACTGATAGACACTTCAAGGATTTCGTTGGGCTTCAGAGGTTCACGGCAACTGATAAACGCTCCGGTGAAGCTGATATCTTTCGTCTCACCCGCCATGAGTCCTCGAGAGCTATTGATAATGACGGGCCATGAAACCACTGCTCTGGGGTGTTGACGTCTTTCTCTCCCCGTTGGCTTATCCATAATCAACCAGCCCTTTTCGGTTCATCTCAGTTCTCGGTCAGACCCATCAGCCGGCTTAAACCATTGAGCGGTATTATCAAATTACAGTGATGGTTCAGCCTGCCTTAGATGCTCACGCTGCAACGTCTGTGCCACACTACTCTCCAAAATTGGTTTTTCTGGTGCTATTTCGGCAGGTTTTATCTAAATGAGGGTGTGCAACGTTAGGGTTAATTGGGAAGGGAAACTGAAGGGAAGGCACAAAGACAGGCTAGCCCGGGCTAGATTACCACTACCATAAACAGGAGCGTTTCTTGACAAACAAATATTCCGCCTCTGCGCTGCCTTGGGTCGCACCCGCAGCGTCAAAAGCCTTTGCGAGGTGCTCCGGCCTGCCGTAGAGATAGCCGCCGCCAAGATCATCTGACAGAGCCACAACCACATCGCCAGGGGAAAGCATGTGAGCTCCCTCGGCACCGAAAAACACTCCAGGCTGTCTCTTGATGGCCTCGACCTGCTCTTGAGTTAAGTCCAGTATGACCCCAGATGGCAAGGTAACCGGGGCGGCCGAGACAGGGCTGATAAGACCCAGCTCCAGCATGGACAGTACTAACGGAAGCAGGAGTATTCCGAATTGTAGACGGTTTACCTTCATAATATCCCACCGCTCTAGGAACAATCTGAGAGCAGACAAAAGGCTGACTCTTACCATATGATGATACTTTCATTTTGTAAAGCGAGCCATGCCACTGGGGGTTTTTGGGGGAGGGTGGGGGTGGTTAGAGCCGGAGTAAAGTCCTCAATTTACGGCCACTGCTACATGCGTCCGCATCTCGATTTCTGCCTGGACCCCGCTGTTGTCCACCTTGAGTACAATACAGGGGTACTTGTACAGAGAAACCCTTTTTGTCTGGAGCTGTCTTTCATTGGTGCTGAAGACCACGAATATTACTACCGCCGTGATGAACAACGTGGCAATCACAAAGAAAGCCTTAATCGCTTTGATTCTCATAGTGCCCCCCCTCAGAAGTAAACCTTGCCAGCCAAAGATAGCTCTTTTTCTTGTGTGGAAATATTGCCAATGCATGTCGTTGTCCGTCCCTGTAAAAGCAGTAAAGATACCAAAGATACAAAAAAACAAAAACGTCCCCAAAATACATTAACTTACCCAAGTTGGGCTGCGTTAAGCCCTCTTGCCAAATTGCCAAATTTGGCCATATAGTAAAAGTCAGGTTGGTCTTTTAACCAATTTCTCATCTGGCGTACCTCGGCATTCCTCGTTTTCCAGGAAATTGTCCCCGGGTCAGACCAAGGTTAGGCGAGGCCGGCTCGATTCTCTCCATGGCCCAGTTGAAAACCTTTAATTCTTAATCGGCAGCGTTCGCGATGCTTCCCTCGACAGAGACCCTGCAGGGTATACCCTGGGAGGAATTTCTCGCCGCTCTCTGAGTGGTTTCGATCTTCGACTGACAAATATGCTGTCCAACGGTTACGGCCGTCGCACCTTCGTTTGCCTATGTTGGCGGCTTCCTCTTTTCCCTCCTTTTGTCGAGATTTGAGCTGCGAGTTGAGTTGCGAGCCTATTCTGCTTATGGGTTCGGGACCCGGTGTTTGCACTCTGTGGTTTGACTCCCTGTATACCGATGGTTATGCTTCTGGCTGCAGTTTGAGTAAACATCAACGCATATAACAAGGAGGGCGTTATGTTCACGCTTCCTGATTTACCATATGATTTCAATGCGCTTGAACCTTATATTGATGCCAGGACCATGGAGATTCACCATGGCAAACATCATCAAGCTTACATCGACAACCTGAACAAGGCCCTGGAGAAAGCACCAGCCTTGCAGGACAAAACCATTGAGGATATCGTGCGCAACCTCGGCAGTGCCCCTGAGGAGGTGCGCCCAGCCATACGCAATCACGCTGGGGGGCACTACAACCACAGCCTATTCTGGAAGGCGATGTCTCCCGATGGCGGGAGCCAGCCCACCGGGGTTCTGTTGGAGAAAATTAGTGCCGCCTTCGGCAGCTTTGATGCATTTGCGAGCAGTTTTTCCAACGCGGCGATCGCCCGCTTCGGCAGTGGCTGGGCCTGGTTGAGTGTTGACAATGGTGGGGGCTTGGCAGTCACGAGCACACCTAACCAGGACACACCGGCCATGGACGGCCTGAAGCCGGTTCTCGGTATCGACGTCTGGGAACACGCCTATTACCTGCTGTATCAGAACCGCCGGCCGGATTATGTGGAAGCCTTCTGGAATGTGGTTAACTGGGAGCAGGTGAGCAAGAATCTGAACTCCGCCGGTTAAACCGAAGGACGCTTGTTGCAGAGAACCGAAAAGGTGATCGGAAAGCCGATTCAGATAGGTGATCACCCCGCGGGCAACCGCTCATCAATCAGTCTTCAGGTAGATCCTTTGGACTGGAGATAGTAATGGGGGCAGATCCATGGAAAAGTATGACCGTTCTGACTGCATTGAAGGATATGAATTGGTCTGCATAGAGGGTAGCAAGTATAGTCGGTGTATCTGCGAGAACACGACCGGCATCGATGCGGTTTTACCCATACGGAGCAAGTCCTATATCTGGCTTGAGCGTCTGTAATATCCACAAAAGTGCTCTCGCCCGGCTACTTGAGAGACCACGAGCTTATGGGGCCAGGAGTTAATCTAACAAAGGGTAATTTTGCTCTAGTCAATGTAAAGATGAGGAAAAGATGGCACGGTATCTTGGGCCAAAGTGTAAGAAATGTAGGCAGCTCAACTTCTCTGTGTGTGGGTCTGAACGGTGCGCCCTCTCAAGGCGAGAAACCAAACCGGGGATGCATCCCTTTGCTCGACGCAAGATGAGCGATTATAAAACGCGCCTCTTGGAGAAGCAAAAGCTGAAATATTCCTATTGGGTCTCAGAGAGGCAGTTCAGAGGCTACGTTAAGAAGGCCACCAGGACGCCAGGGATCACAGGAGAAAACCTCCTCAGGCTCCTCGAGCGGCGTTTGGATAGCATGGTCCACCGTCTCGGCTTCGTTCCCTCCATCCTGGCAGCCAGACAAATGATTGTCCATGGCCATATTATGGTGGACGGAACCAGGGTTGATAGACCTTCTTACAGTGTCAAAATAGAAGAGGTCATCTCTGTCAAGGAGGCTAGCAAAAAGATGTCTCTGGTAGAGGAGGGTTTGGTAAGGAGCTTGGCCCGGCCCGAGCTCTCCTATATCGAGGTGGACAAGAAGAATCTGCGGGGGGCTCTCATTGAGATTCCCAAGAGGGAAGAGATTCCTCTGGCGATTGAGGAGGGTCT
>JAUVTM010000171.1 GCA_030601545.1 Syntrophobacterales bacterium | reverse complement strand
AGTCCCCTTGACCTGGGCAGTTGCGTGATTATCTATTAGGTAAGTAGGATAATTCAAGCAATTGAAGGCAGACAACCTCCTTGTCTGATACCTACTTAGGATTCTAACCCCCATTGGTTATTGGCCCTAGCCAGTGGGGGTTTTTTATAGGGGGATTTCTAGCCCGGATTGACTTCCTCGCCCGATTGGGATACATGAACAAGTTCCCCCCCGCAATCGAGGCCGCCCGATCTCCGGGGCGGAAAATCCTGTGGCTGTATGAGGCCGCTTGAACAGGAGGATTCAATTCCCTTTGACCCGGGCTACTGGGCAGGGGAGACGACACCGGGCGCCGGCGGCAGGTCGGTCCGCCTCGTCTGCCGTCTGTTCCCGAACCGGAGGACCATGAGCCAGATCCGCAACTTCAGCATCATCGCCCACATCGATCACGGCAAGTCCACCCTGGCCGATCGCTTCATCCAGCGCGCCGGTCTCATAAGCGATAGGGAGTTCCGGGACCAGGTCCTGGACACTATGGATCTTGAGCGTGAACGCGGCATTACCATCAAGAGCCACACCATCACTTTGCCCTACACCAGCCGGGCCGGGCAAGACTTCGAGCTCAATCTGATCGACACCCCCGGGCACGTGGACTTCTCCTACGAGGTGTCCCGGGCCCTGACCTCCTGTGAGGGCGTGCTCCTGCTGGTGGACGCCTCCCAGGGGGTGGAGGCCCAGACCGTGGCCAACGTCTACATGGCCATGGAGCACGACCTCACCATCATCCCGGTCATCAACAAGATCGATCTAACCTCCGCCGATGTGGAGGGGGTCAAGGTACAGATCGACAAGGAGCTCGGCCTCGACCCGGAGGAGGCCATTCTCTGCTCTGCCAAGGAGGGGTTGGGCATCGAGGAGATCCTCGAGGCCATCGTGGAGCGGATCCCGCCCCCGAAGGGAAGCGTCGACAGGCCGCTCTCCGCAATCATCTTTGACGCCAATTACGACCCCTTTCGGGGATCGATCATCAGCTGTCGCGTCTTTGACGGCACGGTGCGGCCCGGTGACACCATCAGGCTCATGTCCAACGATGCAACGTACAGGGTTGAAGAGGTGGGTATCTTTCGCTTGCAGCGGGAGCCACGAAGCGAACTTCCGGCAGGGGCTGGGGGCTACATCATCTGCGGAATCAAGACGGTGAGCGCCACCCGCATAGGCGACACTATAACCCTGGACGCCGACCCGGCTCCGGCACCCCTGCCCGGGTTCAGGCGGGTGAAGCCGGTGGTCTTTTCTTCCGTGTACCCCATCCCCTCGGACGACTACCAAGCCCTCGCCGAGGCGCTCGAGAAATACGTGCTTAACGATGCCGCCCTGGTTTACCAGAAGGACTCCTCCGCAGCCCTGGGGCAGGGTTTCCGCTGCGGCTTCCTGGGATTACTTCACCTGGAGATTGTTCAGGAAAGGCTCGAACGAGAGTACGACCAGGCCATCATCATGACCGTGCCCAGTGTCGAGTACCGCTTCACCCTCATGGGGGGCTCGACGGTCACTGTGGACAACCCGCAGTACTACCCGGACCCGGCCCAGATCGAACGCGCCGAGGAACCATACATCAAGGCGAGCATCTTCACCCCCGAGCAATACATGGGCGCGGTGATGAAAATCTGCACTGAGCGCCGCGGCCTGAAGCCCCAGTTCAATTATCCCGCACCGGGGAAAATGGAGATCACCTTTGAGATGCCTCTCGCCGAGGTGATCTACGATTTTTACGACAGGCTCAAGACCGTCACCCGGGGGTACGGATCCTTTGATTACGAACCCATCGGCTACCGGGAGAGCCAGTTGGTGAAGCTGGACATCCTGGTGAACGGCGAGAAGGTGGACGCGCTCGCCAGCATCGTTCACCAAGATCGTGCCCGTAAGTTGGCGGTGCAGCTGTGCGATCGGCTCAAGGAGAAAATCCCCAGGCACCAGTTCAAGATCGCCATACAGGGGGCCATCGGCGGCAAGATCATCGCTCGCTCGAACGTCTCCGCCTTCAGAAAGGACGTAACCGCCAAGCTTTACGGCGGCGACGTCACCCGCAAACGCAAGCTCCTGGAGAAGCAGAAGAAGGGCAAGAAGCGCATGAAGATGGTGGGCTCCGTCATGATTCCCCAGCAGGCCTTCGTGGCCGTGCTGAAGTCGGACAAGGACTGAGGGAGGGAAAAGATTGCAGATTGTAGATTTAAGATTGTAGATTGTGGAATACCGTTTACCGCTCACCGCTCACCGCTTACTGCTCACTGCTTACCGTTTACGATTTAACGATTTGACTAATCAACTAATTTTCTAATTCTCTAATTTCCTAATCAACGAATTAACGAATTCCCTAATCTAAGTGTGTGATTTCAGATCAGTTGTTGAAATGAAAAAGGGGATGGTAGAACTGACCGACGATCAGATCAAAGCACTGCTGCGGAGTTATCTCAAAAAAATCTTGGAAAAAGATGAAAGAGATAGAGCTCTCGGAGGGAAAAGTTGGACAGATGAGGAAGAACTGGATGACCATGTTGATGCCATGGCCTATTTACAGCATGACTGTCACAGGGAGCTAGCGTTCGGTAATTACAGTCGGGCAACTGGTGCCGTCGACCGCTTACTGGCTGAGAAGGGAATAGAGCTGGATCGAGACGGTTTGAGCTACAAGAAGCTATGCCGTGGAATGATGAAGGTCATGATAGATCATCTCGAAATCGACATGAGACGCAGTCGCCATGACTATTCCCTAGATGATCTGCCATTTCCTCTGAAATAGGGAATTATAACAATAATGATGAAGCAAAGCGCTACGCGGTTGGGCGTCAGGATCTTGGTTTTTTAATGAGATCTTGGAAAAAAAGGAAAACTTTTGGAGTGGCCCAGTCTATTGGGCCAATAATTTTCTTAGCAAGAATCCCTTCTTTGTCGATGATGAAGCTTTCTGGAACCCCGGTTACCCCATAGAGAGACCTGATATCCTCTTTGGGATCCAGCAGGGCAGGGAAGGTCAAATTCATTGTTCGCATAAAAGGTACCACCGCTTCACGCCCCGTAGAGTCAATACTTACGGCGAGGATTTCGAAGTTTTCACCTTTGAATCTTTCATAAAGTTTCTGCATGGAAGGCATTTCCTGCCTGCACGGGGGACACCAGGTGGCCCAGATATTGACAAGAACCACCTTGCCTCTGTGGTCAGAAAGACGAACCTGCTGACCATTGAGATCGGGAAAGGTAAAGTTGGGCGCTGGAAACCCCACTTGGATCTGTTTTGTGGATGTTACGGTTGAATCTCTCTCATTCCGCAAAAGAAGAATCACCAAGACAGCAGCAGTGAAGACAAAAAGAATTGTCAATGACAGCTTTAGGCTTGGTCTTGGCCGGGTCTCTCTAGCGTTCACTTTTGTTACCTCAGACTGTCTGGTCACGGCTCTCTACTTTACAGTTTCGATATGTCAAAGTCAAAAAATGCGGTAACTCCTATGAAATAACGGCTTGACAGTTGGTACCACAATGTAGTATCCGAGATCAAGAACTGGACCTTTACACTGATTAAAATAGAAGTGATCTCAGTAGGTTGTAATAATTCATAGAAGAGTTAGTTTGAGAAAAAGGAAATCAGGTCATGGCGGAGGTGTGTTGGAAAGACATCATCTGGACAGGCGCAGACAAAGAGCTGGGCATTAAAGAACTTCTCACAATCCTGAAGGGTTACGGCGCCCTGGAAGTACTCCACTTTGAAAATCCCAGTAAGTACAAGGGCGAGCTAAGTGTGTGGCTGGACGAGCAGGGGCTCAAGCACATCAGCCTTTTTCATCTGGAAGTCCTCGGCGAGAAGCGCAAGGGGTTGGGCAGGGAGATGATACAGTGCCTCAGGAAAATATTTGGCGGTGATGTCTACGTCCAAGACCCGGGGGAGATCCCAGTGGCTCAGGAGATGGCAGGCGGTATCCATGTGCGAGAGCCAAACCGGGAGAGCGCTCTGTTCTGGATAAAGATGTTTGAGGAAAAGCTCATCCAGTCAGTGGAGGGAGATCTCATGGATCTGGATGAAAACACTACCTCCGAGGAACTGGGAATCGTCAAGAGAAAATTCTTCGATGACACTGATGAATAATATACCAGCAACCTACCTCATCGCATGGAAAATATAAGACAAGCTATGATTGTCAGGACAGCCAAACAAGAAGATTTCGCGAAAGTTATAGAGATCGAAAAGCTCTCATTTTCAACTCCATGGGATTACAGCTTTTTCGAAAAGATTTCAAAGGATATATTTCTTGTCTTTGACGGACAAGAGGTCTGCGGCTACCTAATCGCCGGTTGCTGTCATAGAAATGTCAGTGCCACTATTTTGAAGATTGCTGTTCACCCAGAACATAGACGGAAAGGCATTGCCACAAATCTCGTTCACAAATTGGTGGAAATATTGAAGGATAGAAAGATTAGTGAGATCGATGTAATTGTTATAGACGCATGTAAGCCAGCGATATCGTTCTATAAGAAAGCCGGTTTCAAGACAGTATCTACAATTCCGCAAGCTTCTAATAATGACCTTCATGAAATGAAACTTACGATAGGATGAGATGAATTTCTTGCTCCCGGCCACACCTTACCTATTGTGAAAGGGGCACGTCTCCGTTTGAACCCTGTAAAGGTCAAAAGCCCTTCTACATCATACTTTCGACTTTCAGTGACAAGTGGCTCCAAGGGACCACTGTGCAACTTCTCCACGAACGTCCCCTTCGTTTTTCTGTTTTTACTCCTGCTCATAGCCTGCAGCTCCACTGACATTTCACTGCCTCAGTCCATTGGA
>JAUVTM010000071.1 GCA_030601545.1 Syntrophobacterales bacterium | reverse complement strand
TGAACGCGGCTGGTTCTCATCATAAGTGGTTTTCTGTACAATGACCAGAGTAAAAATCGAGGAAGATATGAGTTAGTGTCCATCCGGAAACTCCGTAAGACGCTAGCTGGAGTTTCCAATTCATAAATGAGCAACTTGCCGCAAGGTCAAGGAAATCAAGGGATTGCGCGGAGGCGTACTTCACGTACGCCAAACCAGAAATCCAGAAGATTGATCCGCCTGCGGCGGAGCAAAGGGCCATTTATGGATGGAAACTAGCCAAAGAAGCTTTCTACTGCCTCTACCAGGGTCTTGCTGTCCACCGGCTTGGGAATGTATTCCTCCGCCTCGGTTGACATTCCCTGGGCATGGGTATAGCTGGTCGTTGGCACGGCTTCACCCACTGCAGTTAGCAGGATAACCGGGATGTCCCTAGTCGCACTGTCAGCCTTCAGTTCAGCGCAGAGCTGGTATCCGTCTTTTCTGGGCATCATTACGTCCAAAACCAGAAGGTCGGGGTGGCGTTCCTTGATGGCCTCTTCGCCCTCGACACCATCATAGGCCTTCCCCACTTCGTAGCCCTTGTCCTCCAGCATCATGCACACAGTTTCCACCAGATCAGGATCGTCGTCAACGATCAAAACATATTTCTTTGACATTTCAAGACCTCCTATTATGAGACGTTTCGTTAAGACTGCCTTAATTTGCGCTGATCTCCACTGTGGGCCTCGGGTAAAGACCTGCCATCTCAACAATCTCCGGAACCTTCTCCTCCCATTCAATGGCCATGATGTGAAAGCCCCTGATCCCTTCCTCTTCTTTCAATTCCTCGATCTGCTCGATGCAGATTTTGATTCCCTCATCAGCTTGTTTTTCTTTCGGGACAGCGGCCAACCGCTCAATAATTTCGTCAGGAACGTCAATACCCGGGACCCGGTTTTTCATATATTTGGCCATGCCCACATTTTTCATCGGCGTGAGGCCTGCAAGGATGGCCACTTTCTCGTGCAATCCCTGGTCGCGAACCTGCTGCATCCAGGTCTTGAACTTTTCCATGTTGTAGATGCACTGGGTCTGAATGAACTGGCAACCGGCCGCCACCTTTTTGGCCAGACGCGCCACCCGAATTTCAAAAGGGTCGGCAAAAGGATTTGCAGCGGCACCGATGAACATATTCGGGCGCTCTTTCATTTCAAAGCCGCCGAGTAGTTGACCCTCATCCCGCATGAGCTTGACCGTCTGAATCAGTTGGGTGGAGTCGAGGTCAAAGACATTGATAGCCTGGGGGTGATCGCCAAAGTGTTGATGGTCCCCAGTGAGACAGAGGATATTATCAATGCCGAATGAGGCGGCTCCGAGGATATCACTTTGGATACCGATGCGGTTTCGGTCTCTGGTAACCATCTGCAATACCGGCTCCAACCCCATTTGCTTGATGCGGATGCAAGCGGCCAGACTACACAACCGCACTACCGAAGTCTGGTTGTCGGTGACGTTTATCGCATCCACGTGGTCCTTGATGAGGTTTGCCTTCTCTTCCACCACCTCTCCGTTGACGCCACGAGGCGGACCACATTCTGAGGTGACGGCAAAGTGTCCTTCTGCCAAGATTTTTTCCAATTTGCTCGGTGTTGTCGTGTTCATAGGCGCACATCCTCTCTGACGATCTTGCGAGGTCCACCATCCCTGCTGCTGACCCAGTCTTTAGGATCAGTGGGCTCGGCGAAGAAGTCTAGTTGTCCAAGTTCCTTCAGCCGCTCGTAAATGAGGTGCCAGCCGCAATCCGTATCGGGACTGATCTCACACTTGCCCTTTTCCGAACCCCCACAAGGGCCGTTCAACATGCGCTTGGAGCAACGGGAAATCGGACAAATCCCTCCGGTGCTAGCCAAGATGCACTGGCCGCAGGCCTGGCAGCGCTCCGCCCAGACGCCCCGCTCTTCAGTGACCCCGATAAAGCAGGTATCCACCCCTGGAAATATGGGCTTCTTTCGATACATCTCTGCCATGAACTGCACTCCGGCACCACAGGCCAGGGAAACTATCGCATCGTAATCATCAATCTTGTCCAAGAGCTCGTGCAGGTAGTCTTTATCACATTGACGGGTCAAGCTGGTTTCGTCGATCTCCATGCGCTTGTTCTCTTTGGTGAAATAAAGCCGCAAGGCAGAAGCCAGCACCTGCACCTCCTTGACCCCACCGGCTTCACAGACGGTGACACAGCCGTCACAGCCGGCTATCAAGACCTTGTTGAAGTCTTTGATCTCGTCAATTATTTCTTCTATGGGTTTGGGTCTTGCCATGATCATGCGGCCACCTCCACTTTCGATTTCTTAGAAGCCAATTTCTTTGCATTCTTGATGGGGCTCGGCCCCAGTTCTTTAACTTTCTCGGTCATCTCCCGGGCGATTTCGGCAAACCTTGGACCGTCCCCAGCGGACAGGTTGTACATGGCCACCCTTTCCGCCTCCATACCAATCTTCTCCAAGACCTCCTGAACATAGATCACGCGCTTTTTCGCCCGCAGGTTGCCCGACTGATAATGGCAGTCCCCTTCTAAACAACCGGCAACAATAACGCCATCGGCGCCCTCCTCCAGGGCCTTCAACATATGGATAATGGCCACCCTGCCGCTACAGGGGACTTTGATAATCTTGATGTTGGTGGGATACCTAAGTCGCATCGAACCTGCCAGGTCCGCCGCAGAGTAGGCTCAGTAGTTACAGCAAAACGCGACGATTACCGGTTCAAACTGGTCCATCAGATCACTCCTTCCAAGAGGGCATGCAGGTTGGCACTAATCTGGTCATCCTCGCAATGACCCAGGTGAATGGTATTGCCCGGACATTCGGAGACACAAACCCCGCAACCCTGACACAGGGCCGGGTTGATCTCCGAGACGTTATCTTCATTAATCCGTGGAACCCCGTAAGGACAGCTCATGACACAGACCAGACAGGCGGCACAGCGCTCCGGATCTACCACAGCAACGGCACCGCCAACACGTAGCTCCTCTGCTGCCAAAAACGATCCGGCCTTGGAAGCGGCGGCCAGTGCCTGAGCGATGCTTTCACTCATGAGTTTCGGCGCATGGGCAGTACCGCAGAGGTAGATCGCCTCCGAGGAACACTCCACTGGTCTTAGTTTGGCATGGGCCTCGAGAAAGAAACCGTCTCTATTGCGCGGCAGCTTAAGAAGGGATGCCAGCTCTTCAGTGTCCGCCGCCATAGTGGCAGAACCAAGAACGAGTGCATCCGCACTCATCTGCACCGGACGGTTCAGCACCTGGTCCGTAAAGGTAACCTGAAGTCCATCACCGTTCCTGCTCGCCTGAGGTGGCTGGTCAGCGCTGTAGCGAAAAAATAGGATACCCTTGCTTCTTGCCTCTTGGTAGTAGTCTTCCAGCAGGCCGTACATCCTCATATCCCGATAGAGGATGATGACCTCCATATCCGGGTTCAGCTCCTTAAGTTCCAGCGCGTGTTTCACCGCTCCCTGACAACAGACACGGCTGCAGTTGGGATTATCCTCATTCCGTGAGCCCACACACTGAATCATCACCACTCTCTGCCACTTGGCCGCTTCTTTGGAATTCTCATGTAAGAAGTTGCCAAGATCCAGCTGGGTCATCACCCGGTCATCTTCGGAGTAGAGATATTCATTTGGTTTGTGCTCCACTGCGCCGGTGGCGATAATGGTAACACCGTGGTCGATTTTCCGTTCATACATACCGGGGCCAACCAATACTTCAGTGGTGAAATTGCCTTTGGCGCCGCTAAATCCGACGACAAGTGCCTCGGTCAGCACCTGGATATGCTCGTTGGTCTGTACTTCCTCGATGAGATTATTCATATATTTTTGCACATCTAAACCATCTATGGTGCGGTGGAGATGACGTGCCAACCCCCCTAATTCCTTTTCCTTCTCGACCAGGACAACCTCGAAGCCCTGTTGAGCCAGATTCAAGACCGCATTGAGGCCTGCCACCCCGCCGCCGATCACCAACCCACGCTGTTTGATCTCTATCATTCTCTCTTCAAGTGGCTCCAAGAGAGCGGCCCGGGCCACAGACATCCGTACGAGATCCTTGGCCTTTGCCGTGGCCTTTTCCGGGTCGCTCATATGCACCCAGGAATCTTGATTGCGGATGTTGGCCATTTCAAAGAGGTACTTGTTGAGGCCGACCTCGAGCAGGGTTTCTCGGAACAGATCTTCGTGAGTGTGGGGCGTGCAAGCAGCAACTACCATCCGGTTGATGGACTTTTCTTTTATGACCTCGGCCATGCTAACCTGGGTGTCCTGAGAACAGGTGAAGAGGTTGTCTTCCACATGGACAACATTGGGCAAGGTCCTAGCGTATTCTCGAACCGCCGGCACGTCCACAATGCCGCCAATATTGATGCCGCAGTTGCAAACGAAAACACCGACACGGGGCTCTTCTTCACTAATGTCCCTTTGCTCTGGTAATTCCTTGATTTTTGTCTCGGTCCAACGAACCTCGTTGAGTAAGGCACTGGAGGCTGCAGCTGCCCCCGAGGCTTCCATTACTGATTGGGGAATATCTTTGGGACCCTGAAGTGTGCCACAGACATAAACACCCGGTCGCGAAGTGGTCACTGGCGTGGAAGTGTCCGTTAAGGCAAAATTGTGTTGGTTGAGTTCAATACCGAGACGTTTGGAGAGTTCAATGATTTCCTCACCCACCTCAAAACCTACGGACAAGACCACCATCTCGAAGACTTCACTCTGGAGCTCACCTTGGTCGTCCACGTAGGAGAGCAGTAGATCGCATTCGCCCTCGGGTTCAATACTGTGGATTCGTGAACGGATAAAGCGGACGCCCTCTTCCTTAGCGCGGTTGTAGTAAAGTTCGAAATCCTTGCCGTAGGTTCTCATGTCCATAAAAAAGATGGCCGTATCCAATTCACCGTGGGCATGCTCTTTGGCGATGACCGCTTCTTTGATGGCGTACATGCAGCAGACTGCCGAGCAGTAGGAGTTATCACAGTGGTTGATATCCCGTGAGCCCACACATTGCAGCCAGGCAATCTTTTGCGGCTCTTCCCGGTCATAGGGACGCATAAGGTGACCCTGGTAAGGCCCTGAGGCACTTAAGATACGTTCAAATTCGAGACTGGTAACCACATTAGGGAGGTCCATATAGTTGTAGGTCTCAAACCTGGACGGATCGAAGACCCCATTACCCGGGGCCAATATTACGGCGCCTACTTCCATCTCGGTTTGGCGGGGCTTGTCGTCGTAATTGATAGCTTCGGCCAAACAGACCTTTTCACAAAGGCCGCAGCCGACGCAGATGCTGCGGTCTATGACAAAGCCTCGAGGCATGGCTTGTGGATACGTCATGTAAGTGGCTTCTCTAAGATCTAACCGTTCGTTGAATTCATTGACAGCGGTTGCTGGGCAGGCCCGACTACACTCACCGCACGCTGTGCACTTCTCCAAGTCAATGTAGCGAGGGTGATTGATAAGCTTGGCCGTGAAGTTGCCGGCCTCACCTTCCAGGCCTTCCACTTCCGTGTTGGTGATCATGTTTATATTGAGATGCCGGCCGACCTCCACCAGCTTGGGGGAGATGATACACATGGCACAGTCGTTTGTCGGAAATGTCTTGTCCAGTTGCGCCATGATGCCGCCAATGGCTGGAGACTTGTCAACCAAATGCACATAGTAACCCGCATCGGCCAGGTCTAGAGAGGCCTGCATCCCGGCGACTCCGCCTCCGACCACCATTACGGCACCTACCTTCTTACTCTCTTTTGACTTTGCCATAGCTATTCCTTATCGAGTTTGCAATTGACCGCTTCGTCTCAGATTTATGCAGCCATGCGCACGAACTTGGCTGTTGTACCCTCGAATTCGTGGAATTCTGCCTGCCCCGCTCTTTCCAGATCGTTCAATCTTAAGGAGACCGTATAGACTGGCAATCCGATCTTGCCGGCTATTTCACGAACGGACTGAGGCCCGTCTGCGAGAGCTTGAAAGATCATGCCTTTTTCATATTCCTCAGCCACAGCCTGCCTGACAATTGCCTGGTAAGCTTCAGAGTCCATTTTCTCGTGGTAGACATTTTCCTGCTCGGTGATCTGCCGGTCCATTCCCATCAACCAGCGTATCCGGGTGGATTTCAGCACGGTTTCCACCGCTGCCAACTCCAGTTTGAAATCATCAGGTTGGAAGGGACCTAACTGTCCGATCAAATCACTCAATTTGGTGACATAGTCTGCGAAGAGCTGTCCCTCGGCAGCGCTGACCCAACAAAGCTGCAGCCGCTCTTTGCCGACGCCGGCCAGACCCAACAGTTGCTCCACCACCGGCATCCGCTTGGAGGTGTAAACATTACCGTCCAGGTAATGGCAATCCCCCAGGTGTCAACCGAAAACAAAGATACCATCGTAGCCGTTCTTCAACCCCTCCACCACATAGACAGGGTCAACACGGCCCGAACACATGGTCCGGATGATCCGGATGGTGGGAGGGTACTGGAAGCGTGACACCCCTGCCAGATCAGCCCCCGCATAGGCGCACCAGTTACACAAGAAGGCCAGAATTTTCGGCTCGTATGTCTCTTGCATTTCCTATCTCCTGTTCAGAACCCGGTTACTCTATCATTCCGTTGCTCCACCCGCCTGGATGGCCGCAATGATCTGCCGGTCTCGGAAATGGATCATGTCAATGGCCTGTTGCGGGCACGCCGCCGCGCACACCCCGCATCCTTTGCACGAAGCCGAGATGTTCTCGGCCCGGTAGCCCTTGCCCTCCACCTTTATGAGCTGTATGGCACTAAAGGCACACGAAGCCTCACACAACCCACAACCAATGCAGAGATCCTGGTCCACCGCCGATACAATGGGCTCCACCATGACAAACTTTTGGGAAAGGACAGTGGCCGCCCGGCCTGCCGCGGCCTGGGCCTGAGCGATGGATTCCTCAATGGGCTTGGGGTAGTGGGCCAAGCCGCAGACAAAAACACCATCAGTGGCAAAGTCCACCGGCCTCAGCTTCATGTGGGCCTCGAGGAAGAACTTGTCCTCGTTGAGGGGCACCTTGGATAACCTGGCCACCTCCTCGTGATCCGTGGGGTGGATCGCCGTGGCCAGATTGATAAAATCTGGTTTGATGGTAATGGGTCGCCCCAGAATGTGGTCGGTCACGGTAACCTGGAGCTGCTTGCCGCCGTCCTCGCCAATGACCTCTTCCACCACCGGCTTGTCATCCAGTCGGTAACGAATGAAGATCACACCCTTCTGCCTGGCCTCTTTGTAGAGATCCTCCCGTGGGCCGTAGGTGCGAAGATCCCGGTACAATACGTAGACGTACATCTCCGGGTTGATCTCCTTCAGCTTCAGTGCAGATTGGACCGAGTGGGTGCAGCAGATCTTGGAACAGTAAGGGTGTTCCGGTTCCCGGGAACCAACACATTGGATGAACACCGCGGCCTTGGCTTGCTTGGCCATTGCTGGGTTGGCTTCGATGGTCTCCTCCAACTCGTGCCAACGAAATACCCGATCGCTCGTCTTATAGAGATACTCGTCCGGTTCGATCGCTTGGGCCCCGGTAGCGAGGATGGCCACCCCGTGCGCAATCTCCCGAGCGCCGTCGCCATTGACCACCGTACTCACGAAATTGCCCACAAAGCCTTTCACGTCCTTGACTTCAGCGTTGGTTAGAACCTCGACGTTTTCGTGGCCCTGTATCCGCTCAATGAGATCGACCACGAAAGAAACCACATCTTCACCCTTCCAGGTGGTCTTGATTTTCAAGGCATGTCCGCCTAATTGGTCTGTTTTCTCCACCAGGTAAGTCTGAAATCCCTGATCAGCCAGGTTGAGGGCCGCTACCATACCAGCCACCCCGCCGCCGATGATCAGGGCCTCCGGAGTCAAATCCACCTTGATTTCTTCGAGAGGCTCAAGTAGTGAGGCCTTGGCCACCGCCATCCGCACCAAGTCTTTGGCCTTGGCCGTGGCTTTTTCAGGTTCTCCTTGGTGCACCCAGGAGTCCTGGTCGCGAATGTTGGCCATTTCAAAGAGGAACCGATTGAGCCCCGCCTCACGGATGGTCTCCTGGAAGAGGGGTTCATGGGTTCTGGGTGTGCAAGCGGCCACCACTACCCGGTTGAGCCGGTGCTCTTCAATAGCCTCTTTCATAATTTCCTGAGTATCTTGGGAGCAGGTGAAAAGATTTTCGCCCACATAGACCACAAAGGGCAGGTTCTTGGCGTAGTCGCTCACAGCGGGAACATCAACAATGCCACCAATATTCACGCCGCAGTTGCAGACAAAAACGCCCACCCTGGGCTCTTCACCCACTATGGGTCTTTCCGCCTCATAGGTCTTTTCCCGGATCAGCGACCCGCGCGCCGACGCCAGGATAGCCTGGGATGAGGCCGCCGCAGCACTGGCCTCCATCACCGAGTAGGGGATGTCTTTGGGGCCGCTGAAGGCGCCACAGACAAAGATCCCAGGTTTGGAGGTGGCCACAGGCGCAAAGGAGGAGGTAGCGGCAAAGTGGTCATCATCCAAGTCAATCCCCAGCTTTTCCGCCAATTCTAAAGTTGGAGCTGACGTTTCCATACCCACGGAAAGGACAACCATGTCAAAGATTTCAGTCTCGAACGTGCCCTCCTCAGTGGTGTAGGTAAGCTCGAGATCGTCGGTGCTGGCCACCCTCTCCACACTGTGCACCCGAGAACGGATGAAGCGTACCCCGGTCTCCTCCTCGGCTCGATTGTAGTAACGGTC
>JAUVTM010000116.1 GCA_030601545.1 Syntrophobacterales bacterium | reverse complement strand
CATGAGGATAAAGAGAATTGTCATAGCTGTGACCTGGAGTCTTGTCCTGCTCGCCTTCCTGTTGGCAGGAGGTTCAAAGGTCTGGGCAGAATCCATTTCAGTAGCTGAGTATCGTCTGCGAATCCAAGAATCCCTCGCACGTTTGGAAGAAGGAGAGGGACAGATTGGGCCGGAGGAGATCTCCTGGTTCCGTGAAAGCTTTCCCCCTGATCTAGTGGTTCAAGATCCTGGAGGAGAGCGGTTCCTCGTGGATCGTAAGGACTTTTTTCGCTGGGCTAAAGACGCTGAAGATAGCCCACAGGGCAGGAAGCGTCTTGCCGCTTATCACCAGGCATTGTTGCAGGAGATTTCGTGGTGGGCCGGGGAAACGTTTTCGGAAGTGTCCAGTTGGGATGAGTACAGAACCCTTCTGGATGAGGTATATCGTGGCAAGGAGTTCAGGTACCTGAAGAAAAGAAAAGATCCAGCCTGGAAGGAATATATCACCAGATTAATTGAAGCCTTTGGCATGTGGCTCAAAGATCACCTGGGATTCCTCGATACCATGCGGGCGGGGTGGATTATCTATGTGGGATATGGAATCGTCTTAGTGCTGGGCGCAATACTGATCATCTGGATCGTACGCTTGTTCGGACCAGTGGGTTGGCGTTGGAAATATGCGAGCGCGCCCCCTCCTCCTTCGACGAAAACAAGCCCCGAAAAAAACTGGTGGTCATGGCGGGAGGAGGCCAAGAAGAAGGCTCAGGAGGGGGCTTTCCGAGAAGCAATCAGGTCGCTGTTTATTTCCGTTCTGATGGAAGGCCATCAAAAAGGGTGGTGGGTTTACGAGCCAGAAGCCACCAACAGGGAGCACCTCGCCCGAATGGAAGGACAGAGCGAAAGATGGGAGGCCCTCCAGAGGTTGATCGATCGTTATGAGTTGGCCTGGTACGGGTTAAGGCAGCCAGGGATGGAGGAGTTTCAGGATTGTGAGAGATGGGTGCAGCGGTTGGAGACCTCGGTATGAATAAAGGGGGACGAGCCACTTGGTTGCTGATGGGTGGTTTGGGAATTTTGCTATTCCTCGCCGCCTATGGGTTAGTGGCTTTAGAGGCCAACCAAAAAGGCAAACAATCACCTCAGCGTCGAACCACCTACAGTGCAGCGGCGGGAGGATATAAAGCGCTTTATCTCTGGTTGCAGTCCCTGGATCTACCCGTTGGCAGGTGGGAAAAAGGCTTTGAAAATTTGCCTCAGGATGGTTCCGTTCTTGTGCTGGTGGAACCGGAGCTTGGTCCTGGAACTGGGGAGATGGACGCGCTCAAGGAGTGGGTCAGCGACGGAAGGACTCTTGTGCTCATAGCAAGCCGACCGAATCCCTTCTTAAAGAACATGGGGTTTGCCTTGGTGCCAGTGTTTGGTATGCATCAGAGGGAAGATAAGAACGAAGCGCTTTTGTTCCAGCCGGGATCTTACACTCAAGGGATAAACACCCTCGACTCCAATAGCCATGCTGACCTCACCTCGCAACACCCGGAAACGGTGGTTCTTATAAGAAGCCAATGGGGTGGGCTCCTGGCGGTGCGTGCTGAAGGAAAGGGGAGGGTGATCTGCCTTTCCGATCCCAATCTATTGTCCAACGAGTCGCTGAGAGATGGAGATCACGCCCGCTTGGCCCTCAATCTTTTGCTCACTAGTCGTGGGGACGGCAGTTTGCTGATTGACGAATACCATCATGGCTATGGCAGGGTTACCTCGGTGCTGGAACATTTGTTCCACTCACGAGCCCTGGTACCAGCGCTTCAAGGGATTTTGCTTTTGTTTGTACTTTGGGCTGCCAGAGGGAGACGGTTTGGACTTCCCAGACCACTTATTCAAGAGAAGCGCCGTTCTTCCCTCGAGTATGTGAAGGCGATGGCACAGCTGTTCCAGAGGGGACGGGCTCGAGTTCTCGCTTTTGAGGCTCTTGTCCGCTGGACCGAAAAAGAAGCCAAGAATATCCTCGTTCATAGGGACCACACCCTTCAGAACAAACTGCTGGCTGCTCGCCGAAACCCTGATAAACAAGTAGTTTCAGATAGAGATCTTTTGATGTCTGCACGGGGACTGTATTCGGCTTTGGACGAGGCTCGGAGGAAAGCAGCTCGTGGCGGTTAGCGTAGAGTGAGCAGGATACAGCATGAGTAAAGAATCCGGCTCAAAGGAGACGGCTTTGGGCTGCCTCCTGAGGGGATTGAATGGTCTTTCCCCTCTTGCGGCAGTCTGCTGGAGTGATGGAGCATTGCAAAATATCAAATTTCAAGCGCTAAGTCTCAGGGTTTCAGGTGTCGGGTGTCAGGTGTCAGGAAAAAGAAACATAAAAGCTGAAACCTGAACACTGAAACCTGAAACCTCCTTTTACTAAACGCGCCATGCGCTCTGCGCATTGCGCCTCGGAGAGAACAACATGCCGGCAGAAGTTGAGAAGTTAGTAGGGCGGATTTCTGGTGAAATATCGAAAGTGATCATGGGACAACAGCAGGCAGTGAATCATTTGCTGGCGGGTCTCCTGGCAAGGGGGCATGTCCTCATGGAAGGAGTGCCGGGCCTGGCCAAAACCCTCCTAGCCAAGACCTTAGCCTACATATTGAGGGCAGAGTTCACCCGAATCCAGTTCACTCCCGACCTGATGCCCGCAGATATTTTGGGCACGCAAATTTACGACTTGCAAAGTAGGCAATTTCATCTTCGCAAGGGTCCAATTTTTACGGAGATTCTTCTGGGCGACGAAATCAACCGGGCGCCACCAAAGACCCAATCCGCGCTCCTCGAGGCCATGGAGGAAAGGCAGGTGAGCATCGACGGCGAGACCCTGCCTTTGTCCGAAAGTTTTATGGTAGTGGCGACCCAGAATCCTATTGAACAGGAGGGCACTTACCCGCTGCCCGAGGCTCAACTGGATCGGTTCCTTATGAAGATAGTGTTGAGCTACCCTTCAGAGGCCGAGGAGCGGGAGATACTTGCTCGGTACGGAAAGTCCTTAGATGCCCATGACCTGGAATCAATGGGACTAGCTCGGCTAGCAGGAGAAGATACCATCGTCAAATTCCGCCGACGAGTCCGTGAAGTGAAAGTCGAGGAAGGGATTGTGGCATACGTGCAAAGATTACTGGAAGGAACCCGACGCTCTCCTCATCTCCATCTTGGAGCCAGTCCGCGGGGGGGAATAGCTTTGCTGAAAACGAGCCAGTGCTTGGCTGCGATGGGGGGGAGGGACTTTATTGTCCCAGATGATATCAAGGAGATAGCTCTGCCGGTCCTCAGGCACCGGGTAATCCTCCGACCAGAGGCAGAACTGGAGGGGTTGACACCTGACCGGGTCCTCTCCCAGATCCTGGAGGGAATTCCGGTACCGAGGTAAATAAGTGTCTAAAGTGCCTAAAATGTCTAAAGTGCCTAAAATGCCTCTCCCTACCATGCTGACCTTGTGTTTCGTAGCGTTGGGGATTGCAGCGGCCTCATTCTGGGACTGGGAAGTGGTGGTTGCTCTCGATTTTGGAATTCTGTTGTTGTGTGGCCTGGATTACACCATGACATTGAAGGGAGGGAACATAGAGGCCGAGAGAGTCTGCCCACCCCATTTCTCCTCCGACATCGAGTACGACATTGAGATTGTCCTCAGGAACACGGGTCCAGCCGACAGAAAAGTCCAGGTGCGGGATCAAACTCCTAAAGAATGGGAACCGGCACCGGTTCTTAAGGCAGTAGTTCCTGGAAGATCTTCTCTGAGCCTTGATTATCGCCTCACACCTTTCCAAAGAGGGGAATATGGTTTCGGAGATCTTTTTCTAAGAGTGGAGGGCCCCTTGGGACTCATGCTAACACCGATACGACTCAGGGCTGCTCGAGAGGTGAAAGTTTACCCTCGCCTCCAGCCTTTGCGCTACGCCGACCTGGCCACATACAGGCGAGTAGCCTACAAGTGGGGACTTCGGACAACCAAGTGGAGGGGGGAAGGCCGCGAATTCGAGTCTCTCAGGGAATACGTGGAAGGGGATGATCCTCGAAAAATCCATTGGAAAGCCACGGCCCGATTAGACCGCCCCATTGTCCAGCAGTATCAAACAGAAAAGAACCAGATTGTAATGATTTTATTGGACGTGGGACGGTTGATGAGCGCCGAGTCAGAAGGGAAAACAAAACTGGATCACGCCCTGGAAGCAGCGGTTCATCTGGCCCACACCGCCCTTTCAGGAGGGGATCAGGCGGGAATACTGGCATTCGCCGATCGGGTAATTTCTTTTATCCCGCCTAGAGGGACACCTGAGCAACTGCAACTCATTCTGGAGGGGACCATATCCTTACGGCCCGCTCTGGTTGAGCCCCAGTACGAACAGGCGCTTCTCTGGTTTCGGTCACAGGTTCGGCGGCGAAGCTTGGTGGTGATTTACACGGACCTGCTGGACGAGGTGGCGTCAGAAAACCTCCTTGCTGCCGTATCACTGCTGAGACCTCTTCATCTACCGCTATGTGTTGCCATCAGAGAATCGGAGTGGGATGAGTTGTTGGCTCGCCCACCTTCCAAGGTTCAGGGCGTGTATGAACGGGCAGTGCTCCAGGAACTCCTTCGCCAACGCAGCAAAGCTCTCGGTGGTCTGGTGCAAAAGGGAGCACTGGTTATGGATCTTCCTCCCTCAAAACTATCCATAGGAACTATGGAACGTTATTTGGAGGTGAAGCGACGAGGTCTGTTGTGAGATGCTGGCAACAGGAGGTAACAGAGCAAAAGTCCCAGGAGAAGGCCAGCTAAGAGAAATTTGACCCATGGGGGCAGATGAGCCGGGGATAAAAAGCCCTCAACAATCCCTGCAACTATGAGCAGGGGAACACAGCCGAGAATAAGTAGGACGGCCTTTCGACCCCTCTGAATCAGTGCCTCTTTTCTGGAAAGATCGCCAGGAGAGATCAGCGCTGACCCGAGCAGAAGCCCTCCTCCGCCCGCTATAAATATGGCTGTGAGTTCGATAACTCCGTGAGGAAGTACAAAGGACCAAAAATCCACATCCAGACCGTGAAGATGGCACAAAGCGGCCAGGGTTCCAAGTAGCAGTCCATTGAAGGCCATAATGTAAACAGTTCCGAGGCCAAAGGTTATGCCAAGGGCGAAGGCCAGAAAAGTTACAGAGATGTTGTTTCTCATTATCATGCTGGAGGCTAGAGGACGGATAGCCAGGATAGAGTCGAACCATACCTTTCCCCCTTCAACTTGTTCAATAAGGTGAGGGGGGGCGACAAGCGGGATGAAGCTGTCGTCAACAAGACCTGCTAGAAAGCCGTACCCGCAACCGAGGAGGAAGATACCGAGGGCAGATAGGGTCCAGGGAGCTGTTTCCCTGAAGGTTGCAGGGAAAGTGGATCGAAGGAATCGCCACAAGGAACCCCATCCAGGGGAGGGGCTCCGGTAGATCTGGCCATGGGCCCGGGCCACCAGATGGTTCAAGTAGTCAACCAACTCATCCGGGAGAGCCCCCTCTTGTTGGAAAGTCTGCAACCGGGCCAGGTCAGCCGTGGCCTCCCGGTATAACCGGCCCATATCCGGGAGTTCCGACGGGTGCAGACGTTTCGCTTTTCCCTTTTCCATGGATTGGATGAGTTTTTCCAACCGCTGCCAGCGTGGTCTTCTGGACTCGATGAATTTCTCGATGGATTGACTCATGCCCGTAGGGTAGCAAAAGGTCATTGAGATGGAAATAGCAAAAGAGACCCTGAAGATTCAAACTCCAGAACACGTGGGGTTTAGATACGTACTTGCCGGTTTGGGCACGCGCTCTACAGCTTTCTTGCTGGATACAACTTTCCGGGCTTTGATTATCCTCTGCATCTTTTTGGCAGTATTTATGCTGGCTCGATTGCTGCCGAGTTTTGATCCAACCGGGATTATGACAAATCTTCCCAGAACCTGGCTGTTCGCCTTGGGGGTCCTTGCCTACGGCGTGGTGGATTTGGGGTACTTCCTACTTTTTGAAGCCCTGTGGAGCGGACAGACTCCGGGAAAAAGAATGCAAAAGCTCCGGGTGATCCAGGTCAACGGCCAGCCTATTGGTTGGCTGGAATCCTCCATTCGCAACATTCTGAGGGCGGTGGATATATTGCTGGGCTTCTATCCGTTAGGCTTATTCGTGATGTTTCTGAGTTCTCGCAGCCAGAGGATTGGCGACTATGCCGCTGGTACGGTGGTGATCGTAGAACGCAGAAGCAATGTTCCCATGGATAGGACTCGCCTGCGCTCAACTTCCAAGTTGAACGTGCCGGACCTTGAACTCCATCTCTCTACCCTGGAACCGAAACAGTACCAGCTCATACGGTCTTTTCTCCAGAGAAGGGAGGCAATGGACGGGAAACACCGGCGTGAGCTCGCCCGCCTTCTGGCCCACCGGTTGATGAAGAGATGGGGGATTACGCCCGGACCTAACATCTCTGACGAGTCTTTTCTGGAAGAAATCGTTGGAGTCTACGAGCGAACCAGGAAGGCCATTTGAGTCTATTGTGCTCTGCGCCATAGACAGCAAGCAGCTGCCAGGTTGGACGATTAGAGAACTAGAGAATTAGAAAAAGCGCATATGCACTTAACTCCGCAAGAATCTCCTCTCCCCGTGGAAACTATGTCACAATTCGGCGAACCCGTCATTCCGGACGAGTCCGCCAAAGGTGGACGAGATCCGGAATCCAGTGAAAGTTCAATGACGTCATTTGGTTTCTGGTTCCCCGCCTTCGCGGGGACGTTGTCTGGATCCCGGCTCGCGTCCCGCTTTGCGGGACTTGGCCGGGATGACGAATTGCGATACAGTCTCTTGAGGCGAGAGGGGACATGTAGTTATCGTGCGGAGCTAAATACATAGG
>JAUVTM010000303.1 GCA_030601545.1 Syntrophobacterales bacterium | reverse complement strand
TAAATCAGTTCAAGGGATTAAAAATAGCTGAGCCTTATCTGGCCAAAGGAGGATTCATATTAGTCGATGATGTCAATCTTGAAAGAGTAATGGAAGGCACAAATGACTTTCTTAAAGCCAGCAGATACAAATATAATCTTGTGGCTCACAAACACACAAGCCATAACCGCCACCCTACGTTTTGGAATGGGATTTTGCTCATGCGGAGAGCATCATAAGCTCTACTCAATTAAATACAATTCTACCAATTATAGCAGCGACCCGAAATATCAAATACCGGGTAGCCGGGGGGCATTGCTGCCCCCGAGCCCCCTAAGGTAGGGTCGAGAACTGGCGCGGTGCCACGTAGGTCCGTTTCCAGTTCCCGCCTCGTCAAACGCAGCATGCGGATTTCCCGCACTACGCTTACTCTGTTAACTTCCCCTAAAGGGCTGTGAGACCTATCAAACTGGCAGCGCTTTCAGGCTTGATAGTAACGAACTCCATAATCATTGAATAATCCCAGAGTATCGTAAAACCAGGCCCTATTCCACCTGTTCCAGCCGAAGCCACGGCGTTTCCTGGCATGCATCAAATGTCGTCTGATCTTTTTCTCCACCCAGTTTTTGATGTATCCCAAGCACTCGCTGGAGTTGCCGACCCGAAAGTAGTTCACCCAACCCCTTAGAATCGGGTTGATTAAATATATCACCCGATCCACTGGTTGGGATTGATGACGACGGAACACATCCTTGAGCTCTTGCAACAAGGCAGTCCGTGCCTTCATCCGAGGTGTGACCCTGACTCCCCATACGCCACGGCTTGTTTTAACACGCCGGTAGTCAAACCCCAGAAAGCTGAAGGTCTCATCTCGGCTAAGATCCACTATTCGGGTCTTCTCTTGATTCATCTGAACATCCAGCTTCCCAAACTCTTCCACAAGCCGTTTATAAGCGGCCCTTAAAAGCCACTCCCATTTTCTGAAGCCATCAACCAGGACCACAAGGTCATCTGCAAAACGGGCATACTCAATATAAGTGAATCTGCCGTAGCGGGTAAGCTCATTAGCCCGCTCCAACATCTTATCTACCTCATTGAGATAGATGTTGCTGAGCAACGGTGAGATCACCCCACCTTGAGGAACGCCCCGCTTGCCGCTGGCTTTCAAAATCAACCTCAGCAATCGCATCACCTTGTCATCGTCGACTCGTTCGGCCACTTTGTTCAACAAAATATCATGCCGAACGTTGTCAAAATAGGCCTTCAAGTCTAAATCGATAACCCGGGTCTTATTCTTTACAACTGCTTCAGCCACACGATCTATCGCTGCATGAGCGGTTCGCTTGGGGCGGTATCCATATGACCCTTTTTGAAAATCGGCTTCAAATATCGGCTCTAAAATAAGTTTGAGTGCCCCCTGAACCACACGATCTCTTATCGCCGGTATCCCTAAGACTCTGACCTTGTCATTGTCCTTGGGGATCTCTTTGATTCGATTTCGCATGGGTCGGTATGTTCCAGAGACCAGTTCATTTTGTATCTGTTCGAGAAAAGCTTCCACGCCTGCCTTTTCGATGTCATCAAATGTCACACCATCTATTCCCGGTGCTCCATTATTTTCCTTGGCATCGCGGTAGGCCCATTGAAGCGTTTCCATCTTACAGACATGAACATACAGTCCCCAAAACCGCCGTGTCTTATCAGACTTCGCCTTCAGGTATATCTTCCTTCTCAGGTCCTGCAGATCAATGGACGCCTTTATCATCTCGTCCCTGCCTCCCAGTGTTGTCGGAAGATTGTTAACAGCAGGGTCCCTTTGCTCCCCGGACGTTACTCCGGTTCATCGCTAATACGGACCCATCCGCCACCCTCTCGCCTTTCGGTTCACTTCCCGCTGTCACGGTTATAGAACCTACCTTGCTCCAAGAATTTCTTCCTGGGACGAGGAGGGCTTCTCCAGTTGCTCGGTATGCCCTTGTCACCGTGCTGTCGCTACCACCCCGCCGGAGTGAATTAGCCGTATCAATCAGTTTTCGACTAATCATGCCGCCTTCGCCCTACAGTTGGGGGCTCGGCCTCCGGGGATTCTCACTTTCGGGGCCACCTGTGCGTTCACTTTCGTTACGGCCCGGTGACTCGCTCACATCCCCTAAGGATTGCTTTGTCGATGGGCTTCAGATAATCAGTTTCCCTCATACCTGCCATCCAAGCTACAGGGCTTCTGATTCTTACCCTGACAGGACTGACTCCTGCTGAACCTACCAGCCTTAGCTGGACACACATCCGTACGTGAACCTCGCGATTCGTACGGCTCCTGTCAGCCTTCCTCTTGAGACCTCACGGTCTATAGCCTACGCAAAAAGAACCCGGCTCCTCCCCCGCTTTAGCGGGGTTGACCATCGCTTGCTGCGAGCTGACTCATCCCCTTCGCTCCAGCCCCATTACAG
>JAUVTM010000243.1 GCA_030601545.1 Syntrophobacterales bacterium | reverse complement strand
CGCAACCTTCTTCTTGGCCGGAGCCTTCTTCTTGGCCGGAGCCTTCTTCTTGGCCGGAGCCTTCTTCTTGGCCGGAGCCTTCTTCTTGGCCGGAGCCTTCTTCTTGGCCGGAGCCTTCTTCTTGGCCGCAACCTTCTTCTTGGCCGCAACCTCTTCATCCTTGGCCGCAACCTCTTCATCCTTGGCCGCAACCTCTTCATCCTTGGCCGCAACCTCTTCATCCTTGGCCGCAGCCTCCTTCTCCTTGGCCGCAGCCTCCTCCTTAGCCGCAGCCTCCTTCTCCTTGGCCGCAGCCTCCTCCTTAGCCGCAGCCTCCTTCTTAGCCGCAGCCTCCTTCTTCTTTCGCTCGACCTCGTAACTCTTGGCCGCCTCGATGAACTTCACACCCTTCGGTTGACTGATACCTGGAAGCGCCACCAATTCCTCCACCTGAGCGCTGGCCAATTCCTCCGCCGAGGCAAAACCAGCCTCGTACAAATTGTCAGCGGTGGCATCCCCGACACCTGGTAGTGCCAATAGGGATTCATAGCCCTCTTTCAGTGACTTCTGATATTTGCTCTCACTCTTAACGTCAATGCGCCACTCGGCCAGTTTCGAAGCCAACCGCACGTTTTGCCCCCGCTTGCCGATGGCCAGCGAAAGCTGGTCATCAGGCACGATGACTTCCATCAGCCGATTTGTCTGGTCGATGACAACTTTGGAAATAACAGCAGGTGCCAGCGCGTTGACTACATACCTGGCAGGATCCGGATTGTATTCGATGATGTCTATTTTTTCACCACGCAACTCTTGGACGACACTTTGTACCCGAGATCCCTTCATGCCCACGCAGGCACCCACCGGATCGATGTCGGGGTCTTTGGAGGTCACAGCTATCTTAGCCCTGCTGCCGGGTTCCCGAACCGCTGCCATGATGGTGACAATACCTTCGGCAATCTCGGGCACCTCTAAGCTGAAAAGGTTGGAGAGAAAATCAGGGTGGGTACGGCTAAGGATAATCTGAGGTCCACGCGATTCTTTAGTCACATCGAGCACCAAGGCCCTGATGCGATCGCCCCTCCGGTAGGTTTCTCTGGGCACCTGCTCCCTGTAGGGGACAACAGCCTCAGCCCGACCCAAGTTAACGGTAATACCCCCTCTATCGAGGCGTTGAACGATGCCGTTGATGATCTCGCCAGTCCGGTCTTTGTAGTCCTCGTAGATCATCTCCCGCTCTGCATCCTTCATTTTCTGGATGATGACCTGCTTGGCTGACTGAGCGGCAATACGACCAAAGGTGTCGGTGTCCAGCTTGATTCCGAGACTATCGCCGAGCTCACAGTCAGGATCCAGTTCCCGCCCTTCATCCAGCGAAATCTCCAGTAGCGAATCCGTTACCTCGGCCACAACCTCTTTGAATTGAAAGGCCTCAATCTCCCCAAATTCGTCATTGTAGGCTACTTCCAGATCAAGATCGTGACCAAACCTCTTCCTGGCCGCAGACCGCATGGCCTCTTCTAATGTGCTAATAAGTACTTCCCGCTCGATGCCTTTATCTCTGCTGACCTGCTCGATTATCCTCTTTAAATCCTGGATCATCTCCCTTGCTCTCCTTGTTCACTAATGCGTCCGAAGTCTCATTTTCTCAGGCTTTAGAACTCATAGATCAAATTGGCCCTGGCAATGTCTTTCAGATCTACCGAACAACGACCTTCCGGAGCCGCCACGATCACCGATTCATCTTCAACTCCCACGAGCTCTCCCACAATTTTTCTTCGACCATCTATGGGCGCTATGAGCCGCAGCTGCACCTTCCGTCCCGCAAAACGGGAAAAGTCCTCCTTTTTTCTGAGACGCCGATTCAAGCCTGGCGAAGAGACCTCCAGCACGTAAGCCTGGGGGATTACATCTTTTACATCCAGAAGATCTGCCAGTTCGCGGCTAATATTGGCGCAATCATCCAGGGTGACTCCACCGTCCTTGTCGATAAACAACCGGAGCATCCATCGGCGCCCTTCCCTTCGATACTCAAGATCCACCAACTCCATGCCCTCCGAAGCGACAAGGGCCTCCGCGAGTTGCTCCAGCTGCTGCCGAATCTGTGTTTGGATCTCTGTTTCCATATATACAAAAAAAGTGGGCGTATGCCCACTTCTCTTAGCAGACTAGATTATAACTAAATTGACTACAAAAGTTAGCTTTTGAAGCAAGTAAAATTATAACCTAATAATCCACTAATCAAAGTAAGCTTCCTGCCGGTGACTCAACACCCACCTGGCAGCTACCTCAAAAAGGGACCAGAACATCGGCCTGTCGCCGTGTTCCCTCCGAACATTCATCCAGCTCAGCCGGAAGAACCAGTGGAGCGGGCAACGGGACTCGAACCCGCGACACCGAGCTTGGGAAGCTCGTACTCTACCACTGAGCTATGCCCGCTCAAGCGTTCCGAAGTCTAATCAATAAGCCTTTTCTTGTCAACCTTTTTCCCACTGCTGATCTAGCCTGAGACTTAGGCTCCGGCCTGGGCCAGAGTTTTTGGTGGATTCGGCCGAGGGCCTTAATCCACCCTACATTTTGGGCGGCCCATGCATGCAGCTTGTAGGGTGGATTAAGCGAAGCGAATCCACCTAGAGCAAAATCAATTACTTGGCTTTGCCTGTTTGTGTATTTTAGCAAAAAAATAGGGCAACTCCTTCCATGCTACACCATTGACACAACCAGGCCCGTATGATACCCAATTTTCAGATCATGCAACTTCATTGTTCGCTGACACCCCAGGCTCACCTGGAAGGTGGGAGGTAGATTCTTGGCTGAACACTTTAGAAAATGGCAACCTTACGGGGCCGCCACTCTCGTCGGCAGTCTGCCGCACCATGATCGGCAGAGGGCCATTGACCTGGTATTTGAGCAAGTAGGTGAAATCCCCGCCTGGCCCCAGCTCTCCTCCTACACCGCTGAACAAATGATGGTGCAATTCAACGAGGGGCTGCCCGGCCTCGACCGCAAGAATGACCGCAGTCTGTTTGCCGTCTCAGACCCAGGTTTCGAACAGGAGTTGCTTGCATTCTATGAAGAATACCTGCCGGCCTCAAATGGCGAGCTTTCTCTGGATGAATCACGCTTCCGTTTTGGCGAAGACACTGGCAGGACCTTCTTCGCTTTCTTGGAACGTATGAAACGACAGCAACCGACGGCTGCTGCAGTGAAGGGACAGATCACCGGACCTTTTACCCTGCTGGCAACACTCAAAGACGAGAATGGCCAGCTCGCCCTCTATGATCCTCGCCTTCGCGATGTGGTGGTTAAAACCCTGGCGCTCAATGCGCAATGGCAGGTAGAAAGGCTCAGCCAGTTTTCGCTTCCTACCATTATATTCATTGACGAGCC
>JAUVTM010000190.1 GCA_030601545.1 Syntrophobacterales bacterium | reverse complement strand
CTGCCGACCAGATACTCTTTCTCGTCTTCAATACTTTTCTCGAGATCTTGCTCCAATTCCTCAATGGATACAGCCGAGGTGGACGAAACACCTGCGTCGCCATAACTGTCCACAATGGCGCTGTAATATGGTTGCAGTTTTGCAAAGTCTTGTTTTGAAGCTATCAATCTAACGATAAAATAGCGGTCAGGCTGGTGCTCAAAAATGCTGATAGCCATACGTTTATCAGCCAGAGCTCCACTTATTTGCGCAACATCGCGCTGGTTGATCTTCTTGCTCTCTTCTTTGATCGTGGTATAGCCTCCCCTTTTCATCGTATCTTTCAAAGACTGGGCGTAGTTGTCCCCAATTTTCCTACTGCGAGTGTAGCATTTAAAGCTTGCTTTACTAGCAACCGCTTGCAGCCGAATCCCGTGGAGGATGTTTTTTTCGGAATTCACTTCACTCTGACTCCAATCAGTGGGAAAGGAAATATGGGAGCCATCCGGAAATTCAAGACTCTTCCACTTGCTTACGTCAAGCTTTTTACCAGCAACAGGCTTGGTCTTTTCCGCAACTTTTTTCGTTGGCTCCACCTGCTTTGAGGCTTCCTGCTTTGGGGCTTCCTTCTTTGCTGCTGGAACAGTTGCTTTCTTTTTGACAGGAGGTCTTTTCCTGGGCGCTCGAGCTTTTCTTACCTGTTCCACTTTGGGCTTGACGGCAGACCGTTTCTCTGGACCACTGGTAATATCCTTATACATCACAACCATGAAGTAGATACCGTATCCCAGAACCATCACCCCGATTACCAGATAAAGCCCGAGAATCCGGTTTTTCCGGACATCATGGGTGATAAATTTCTTCAGTCTCTGTGCGATCTCAGTGAGCTTGCCTGCCCGAGCTCCCATGGTCTCAGCCTTCCTATTAGCCCCTTAGCAGCATCATCTTGAACGGTGGTGGTCAGTATACATTATTAGCTTGCTCAATTTGGCTCAGTTCGTGCCAATCCAATCAATGATGGAAACAAGCAAAGAGCATGCCAGCCATAAGGCAAAATCTTATAGTTCGGAAAGCTTCAATCAAGAGGATGGTGGCATCCCCCTACCGGTACTTGAAATCCAATGTCGGAATACTCTCACGCACTTTTCCACCTCTGGGTCTTGCCACAGTTCTTCCAGTGTATAGTTCATCTTTGTGGACCAGTTGGGATGCTCTGTGACTGTTCCCGGCACATTCTGTTGCCTGCTATCTCTGAACAAGTCCTCTTGACTTATAACCACCAGCTTTGCCGGGGTTGACAACAAAAAGCCGATGATACCGCTATGGAGTTCGTCGCCAAATCCAGCATGGAATGTCGGATCGTTCACCGCTTCCTTCGCCAGGAAACCCGAAGCAGCAAGTCGTCGGAGGATTTCCTCTTTTTCGCGCTCCCGTTTCTGCAAGGCAGCATGAAATTGGTCTTCACTGGGGAACATGCCCAAACTGTTACGCAAGGAAACATCCTCTCCTGTCCAAAATCCCGCCAGGGTGGGAAGATCATGGGTGCTGACCGTAGCCAGAGCGTAGGGCGGATATGATCCCGGTTCCTTTAAACCACCCTGATCGTCTCTTTCAAAGTAGAAAAGTCGGTAGGAGAATATACGGAAATACGCCAGGGCTTCCCTTACCTGGGGAGGCACCGTGCCCAAATCCTCTCCAATGATCAGGGTCTTGGCACGGTCACTTTCAAGCGCCATGATCTTAAGGAGATCCTGGTAGTAGTTTTCCACATACGTTCCATTTTTCGGGCGCTGTCCTTGCATGATCCAAAAGAGACGAAAAAACCTCATTATATGATCAATTCTTAGTGCCCCAGCTGCCTGACAGTTCTTTCTGATCTCTTGGACGAACAGGGAGTAGGCGTCGCTGCGGTAGTTTTCTCTGTGGGGCGGATGAAAGCCCCAGTTCTGACCTTCAAGGGCAAAATCATCAGGTGGTGCTCCCACCGTGACTCCCGAAACAAAGAAATCCGGGTAGGCCCAATTGTCGGCCCCGCCAGGGTCACTACCCAAAGCAAGATCGTGGTACAGACCAACGCTGGCGCCCATTGATCTAGCCAGATCCTGTGCTTCCTCCAGTTGCTCGTCTAGCTGCCATTGCAGGTACTTATGAAAAAGTATACTTTGCCAGTGGTTTTGACGAAACTCTTGCACCTCCTGGGAATAAGGGTTCTGAAAGGGCTCCGGCCATTGCCACCAGGTCCATGCATCAGGATCCTTCTGGTGAAAAGAATCCTCAAGGGCGCAGAAGGTGGCAAAATTGTCCAGCAAACCGGTTTCCCTCTCGAGGTATGCTTTAAAATCTCTGGAGCGCTCCGTCATTCCTTCCTTGTCAAGCCAATGGTTTTGGAGAAATGTTTGGAATACCCTTTCAAGCACCTGGAGTTTCAAGGTGGCCACTCGCTCGTACTGCACCAACTCAGAGGCGCGAAGCTCGGCCAGCAGATTCTGGGTTGCTTCCGCCTGCACAAACTCATTTGCCGCGGCAGAGGAGCGAAAATCCTCCATCGTTGCAATGTCGAGATAGATGAAGTTTCGATAAAAACGGCTGGAGGGGAAATAGGGGCTGATGTTGTAAGGCTGCAGATTGGGGATGGCATGCAGGGGATTCAGGCCGATCACATCCACGTGCAGAGACCCGATTGCCCAGCGAATGAATTCCTTGAGGTCACCAAAGTCTCCCACCCCCCAATTGCGTTGGGAGCGAAGGCCATACAACGAGATGGCTATTCCCGCTCTTTTGCCATCTCCTTCGAGAGCCGGCGGCAGATAGGCCTGCTTGGGACAAATAATAACCAGAGTTGTCTGTTGATGCTTGTGGTTTTCAAATGCAACAGTAAGTTTGAAATGGTAATAGCCAGTGGAAAGTGCAGTGGGGAAAGGAAAGGACCAGCCCTCATAGGTAATGCCATCAAGCTGGTGATCCTTTTTGAAGTTCAGCTGGTCAAAATGATAGGAGTGGTTGATTGGGGAGGTATTTTCGCCGGTAATCTCCAACCGAACCTGGAGTTCTTTTTCCGACATTGCGCCGGGAGAACTATTGGTTGGCACGTGAAAAAGGAACTCGGTGGGCAGTTGATCGATTGATTCCACCAATACCGGTGGGGCTAGCTGACGCCAGAAGCGATGTTCCAGATGCTGTAAAGCCTCGTGTGGATTGCTGACATCCACTCCCATGGCCCCCAGCACCTGTTCCAGAGTCTCAGGTGGAAGGATATGGGCATTACCCCAGATGTCAAAGTATGAGCTGAGGACGCCATAGGCTGCTGACAATTGAGCTAAAGTTTCTTTTTTCTCTTCTTCAGTTGCCATTGAACCACTGTGTTAACTCTCAAATTTTGCGGCGATTGGCATTCTCCTGCCTATTCCAAAGGCCTTGGAGGTAACCTTTAGTCCCGGAACTGCCTGTCTGCGTTTGTATTCGTTTCGGTCCACGGTTCGAATCACCCACTTGACTGTTTCGGGGTCGAAATTGTGTTGGAGAATGTCAGCCATGGAGTAGTGCTCGTCCACGTAGTAGTGCAGAATCTGATCCAGCACCTCATAGGGTGGGAGGGTGTCCTGATCGGTTTGATTTTCTCTCAATTCCGCGGAGGGCGGTTTGTTAATAGTCTTCTGTGGAATTCTGATGGAGTCTCGATTAATGTACTGCGCCAGTTCGTACACCATTGTTTTGGGTACATCGGCTATAACACTCAGTCCGCCGCTCATATCACCGTACAAGGTGCAATAGCCAACTGCCAGTTCGCTCTTGTTGCCAGTGGAAAGCACCAGATGGCCAAACTTGTTTGAGAGTGCCATGAGAATGTTGCCCCGAATCCTGGCCTGAATGTTCTCTTCGGTGATATCAACCTCTCTCCCCTTGAAATGATGGCGGAGGGACT
Source organism: Syntrophobacterales bacterium (assembly GCA_030601545.1). Lineage (GTDB taxonomy): Bacteria > Desulfobacterota > Syntrophobacteria > BM002 > BM002 > BM002. The sequence continues at coordinate 482 of JAUVTM010000190.1, read as the reverse complement.
TAAGGTAGACCTCATAAGCGGGGGAGATCGGTATTGCCTCGAGCCTGATTCCAAGGTTATTCGCGAGTTTCTGGGAATCTTCCGCACTACCTGGTGAGGAATAAGGTCCTGGCATGGTTACAGCCACCACGTTTTTGGCACCCACGGCAGCCACGGCAACACAGCAGGTCACCGCAGAGTCAAGGCCGCCGGAGAGGCCAACGAGAGCCGAGGTGAAACCACATTTGCGCATGTAGTCGCGAACGCCCAGAACCAGCGCCTGGTAAACACTTGCAATCTCCTCTTGGGGGACATACGAGTCCGGGACACCATCACGGTCCACAGAAATTGTTTGCACGTGCTCCTCGAAGGGAGGAAAAACGACAAGAGGATCACCCGCCCCATCTACACCGACACTCCTGCCATCAAAGATAAGCTCGTCGTTAGCGCCCACTTGGTTGATGAAGAGAAATGGAATGCGGTGCTTGGTTGCATGGCTCCGG
>JAUVTM010000260.1 GCA_030601545.1 Syntrophobacterales bacterium | reverse complement strand
TGGCTGGTGGGGGGACTCGATAGTCCACCAATATGACCTTAGGCGCCAGCCGCTGCATCTCCCTCAGTACTGGAAGACGCTGGCTTGCATCCATTTCGTGCAGGACCATGCAGGCGGTGGCATAATCAAAAAAACCAGCCGAAAAATTTTCCAACTTCACACCATCGCCCAAGAGAATCTGCACGTTATTCAAGCCACGCCTCTGAGCTTGCCGGTTTGCAAAAGACCACATTCGTTCAGAAGTCTCAACCCCCACCAGTTCAGATCCCACCTCAGCCAGGGAAAAAAGGAGTTCGCCTGTGCCGCAGCCGATATCGATGAGAGTGCTGCCAGGCTTCACCTGGGAGCGCACTAATCGGTGCACCCGTCGCAGAAGTGGATCCACCAGGAAATGGTAGAGCCAACCCTGGTAAAAGTGATCTTTCTGGTTTTTGGGCATGTTGACCTTCGGATCGCAGAGCGCACAGCGCATAGCGTGTCAAATACGAAGAGCGTACAACTGCCAATGATCGATTTGCCTACTGTTGTTTCTGGAACGTCATTCCCGCGAAAGCGGGAATCTAGATTCCGGATATCCGCCGGCGGCGGATTCCGGAATGACGTCTTTGGTACCTCGCAGACTGCTCTTACGCAGTTCACTTCGAGCTGCTACGACTTTGCCTCTTCCGCATAAAGGAAGTACCATATTAAGATAGGAAAAGAAAATACTTGGTTTCTTGATCTCATTTTAAACTTGAAGGTGCTGCTTGCGGTGTGATAGGGAAACGTTCAGCATGACCTATAACGCTACATTAATCCAATTTAACATCTGTGGGGATTGCGCATGCCGGTTTTCGACAAAAAAAACTTTCCTAAGGTGCTGGCGCAGGTGGAACAGGGGATCATAGCCCCTCTTTATTTACTTCACGGCGAAGATTACCTGGTGAAGTCAGCCCTGGCACAACTCACCGAGATTCTCGTTCCAGAATCCCAGCGGAGCACGAACCTTGAGATAGTTGACGGCAATCAAGCGGATTTTCGACAAATCTTGGACAACGTCAACACCTTTGCCCTATTCGGAGGGCGGAAAGTCGTTGTGGTGCAGGATTGTCGTGTTTTCTATTCTCGGGCCAACCTCCCCACTCTATACGTCAAAAGTAAGGAGGCCCATGAGGCGGGAGATTTGGAAGTTGCTGCCCGGTCGCTGCTGGAGGTGCTCGCCTACGCCGGGTGGTCTCTCACCGATGTGGCTGATGGAGCCTGGCGAGAAATTCCCACCGAACTATGGCAACAGACCACGGGCGTGGAGCGAGACCAGGCTGAGATGTCGTGGCTGGAAGCGGTTGTCGACCACGCTGGCAGCACTGGAATGGAGGTGCCAAGGCTGAGAGATGATGGTTCTTTGCTGGAGGCGGCCCTGCAGGAAGGCTTCCCTGAAGAGCAATGTTTACTCCTTGCCACAGATACTGTGGACAAGCGGCGAAGCCTCTATCGCCTTATGGAAGAGAAAGGTGTCGTGGTCGATTTGGGTGTGGCCTCAGGTAGTAGCCGTAAGGTTCGCTCCCAGCAAGAGAAGGTCTTGAGAGACCTGGCCCAGGAAACCCTTTTGGCAGCGGGCAAGACAATTGAGCCCGAGGCGCTTGCTCTGCTTTTTGAGCGCACCGGATTTAATCTGTGGGCCCTCAAGACCCAGCTAGAAAAACTCATGTCGTTTGCGGGTGAGGCGACGCTGGTAACTCGCGAGCAGGTGGAGGGTTTGAGCGACCAGTTTCGGGAGGAACCTCTCTATGAATTGAACAACGCCGTGGCTACTCGGGACTGCGAAACCGGTTTACTTGTGCTCAATCGACTCTTAGATCAAAACTATCACCCACTCCAGCTGCTCGCTTCCCTGGCCAATGAACTCCGACGCTTGCTCGTGGCGCGTGAATTTATAGACGAAGATCTGGCGGGCAGATTTGACCCCAATATCTCTTACGGCGGCTTCCAAAAAACCATCTTACCTGTGGTCAAAGAGAAGAGCGACAAAGAGTCCCCCGTAGCTGCTTTGCACCCATTTGCCTTGCACAAGACAATGGTTCGCAGCACAACCTTTCAGACCGCAGAGTTGGTCGGTTACCTCCACCATCTGTTCGCTGCTGATCTTACCTTGAAAAGTAGTGGGATCCCTGAGCGCGCAGTCATGGAAGGATTGATCATCAGGCTGTGTAGTGGAGAAGGGAAGTAAGCAGTAAGCACTTTGGTAATTTGTCCTTCGGACTCCCACCCTTCGGGCGGGTTCCCGGTTTCGGAATGCGGATTGCGGATTTCGGATTTAAAAAGGCATCCTTCGACAAGCTCAGGACAGGTAGGGCATGGGGAAGGACATTAGTCATATGCCTGCGGCGTCATTAGGTCAGTACGCTTCGCTGTCATTTGTTGTAATAGGTAGAAGACGAAATTGGGGATTTAGGGATCGGGGAATTTTTAGTTGCCTGCTGTCTTCTGTCGTCTGACTTCTGACCTCTAATCCCCGTCTCGCCGCTTCTCCGCGTCCCCGCGTCGTTCCGCTGTGCCTAGTCTAACCTTCCCAGCATCGGGCTGTGAGATCTCTGCTGGAAAGTCGCCGTGTCCTCACGAAAGTGATATCTCCTGGTGTAGGACCGCTAGATTCTGCAAAACGTCTTTGTTTACGCTTACGCCAAGCCCATGGCCTGGCAGCGGTTGGGCCACCCCACCAGGCCCGAATTCCACCGGCTCGTTGACTATGTCATCTTTGAGTAGATAACTGGAATAAGAACCCTCCAGATAGAGGAGCTTCCGGCTTGCGGCAAGTTGTCGTCCGGCTGCAGACAGTATCCCGGTTTCTCCCACTTGACATCCCAGCTGTGCTGCGATTGTTTTTTTACGGCCAATTTCGTATATACGGGCTGCAGCGAGGATTCCCCCGCATTTTGACAATCTCAGGTTAAATACCTGGCAAGCGTCATGGGAGGCCAGGTTTTCAGCATCCCGCTCAAGACACAATGATTCGTCAGCAATAATAGGGATCTCCACTTGTTCCGACACGCGTTTTAGCCCTAGTATGTCCTCTTTAGGCACCGGTTGCTCCACAGCGCTAATACCATAG
>JAUVTM010000167.1 GCA_030601545.1 Syntrophobacterales bacterium | reverse complement strand
AGTCGCGAAGCGACTGTCCGGAATCTAGAATAAAATCGCTTACTGGATACCGGATCTCGACTTCGTCTCGTCCGGTATGACGTTTGGGGCTGTTTCAAGGCTTTTTCAGCAGCCTGCCTAGTTGATCAGTGGTTAATGCAGACCGTAGGCTGCCCTGTCCCTTTTGCATTCGAATCGATGAATGATTAAAAGTAGGGTTTGATAGATGAGACTATTGCCATGATTGATGAGCTGAATGAAGATCAGATAACTAGGGTGCAAGCAAAGGCGCCTTCAATGGATATACCTGCGGAAGAATGTCTGACGGTAGGACCATTGGATCCCTGTAGCATTGTCATATTCGGGGCATCCGGTGACCTCACTGGTAGAAAACTGGTGCCGGCTCTCTACAACCTTTACCTGAATAATGGCTTGCCAAAGCCATTTGTGATTCTCGGTGCCAGCCGCACCCCCTTGAGCCACCAGGAGTTCAGGGAGAGGCTCAAAGCCAACTATGCGGCTACGGAGAATGCTGATCTTGCACGATGGGAAGAGTTCGCCTCCAACCTCTACTATCAGCCGGTGGTCTACGATTCACTGGACTCCTATGTAGAATTGGCTGGCTATCTCAGAGAGCTGGATGAAAAATATCATACAGGCGGAAACAGAGTCTTCGATCTGGCGGTTCCACCGTCTCTTTATCCGGTGATTGCTGAGATGCTTGGCAAGGCAGGGCTCGCCCAAGAAGGTGAGAACGGCAAGGGCTGGTCGCGTATCGTGGTGGAAAAGCCATTCGGCCGGGATCTGAAATCAGCAATGGAGTTGGATCAAACGCTGCACCGGAGTTTCAGGGAACACCAGATCTTCAGAATCGACCACTATTTGGCCAAAGAGACGGTCCAGAATATATTAATGTTTCGTTTTGCCAACGCTATTTTTGAACCAATTTGGAATCGTAGCTATATCGCCTATGTGGGAATCATTGCGGCAGAAAAGCTGGGGGTTGAAAACAGGGCCGGCTATTATGAGCAAGCCGGAGTAATCCGGGATATGTTTCAGAACCATATGATGCAGGTTCTGGCGCTGACCGCCATGGAGCCGCCATCTCTCTTCGAGGCCGACCGGGTGCGAGAAGAGAAAATCAAAGTATTCCGGTCGCTTAAACCGCTTGATGGGGCTAGGCAGGCAGATAATTTAATTCTGGGACAATATGGATCCGGGATGATCGACGGGGCAGACGTTGCCGGATATCGTGAAGAACCAGGAGTGAGCTTCTCCTCCCTGATTCCAACGTTCGCCATGATGCGGGTGTTTATTGATAATTGGCGCTGGCGAGGAGTCCCATTTTATCTTGTCTCCGGTAAGAGGCTAGCCCGGAAAATTACCCGGATTGTGGTTCAGTTCAATCGAGTACCTCATTCCATGTTTCGAAATGTTCTAGGCGAGGAAATTCTTGCCAACCGGCTGGTTTTAGGGATTTATCCGGAAGAGCGCATTACGCTAACCTTTCAAACCAAATATCCTGGTGCACGGAACTGTTTGCGACCTGTGACTCTGGACTTCTCCTATGACCAGAACTATAGTGGCCCCACCCTTGAGGCATATGAAAAAGTTCTGTTGGATTGTATTCAGGGTGATCAGATGCTTTTTTGGAGTAATGATGGGGTGGGGCTCAGCTGGTCGTTCCTGACCCCCATATTACAGGAATGCGAGACTTGTGGTGATCGAGGGGCACGTCTCCACCCGTATGACTCGGGAAGTTGGGGACCCAAGGCCGCTCAGAAGTGGATGCAGTTGATCACTGATGAGGAACAGTAGATTCCTTCCAGGAGGGATGTGAGAATGGAAACTTACTACCACCCGCAGGATTTGCCTAAGTTCGAAGAGATTGGTGAGGAAGCCCCTGAGTTGGCAGAAAAATTCTTTGACTACTACGCTGCAGTGTTTGCTGAAGGTGAGCTCACAGAAAGGGAAAAAGCTCTCATCGCCCTCGCTGTCGCCCACACTGTTCAATGCCCGTACTGCATAGATGCCTATACCCAGGCTTGTTTGGAAAAGGGTTCCAATCTGAGCGAAATGACCGAGGCGGTTCACGTGGCGACGGCCATTCGCGGGGGATCATCCTTGGTACACGGCGTCCAGATGCGGAATATTGCCAAGAAAATATCGTTGTAGGATGCTCGCCTAAAACCTTTGAATCGGATACCTTTTAAATATCCCTAATTTTACTTCCCTGGTGTAATAGATGGAGTTGTGGGGCGACAACTCATAAGGTTGGGATGGTCGGCAAGGTTGGCCTGACGTTCACAACCGCGTAGTAACGAGAATATCTTTGAAGTAAGTCAAAAAGAGGATGAGACCATGCCGCAAGGCGCGCAAGCATTACCTATGACCTCCAAGACCGCCGAGAATAAGCTGCCTGTTGAACCTTTTGGACAGACCCTCGCAAAACACGGCCTGAATTTGACGCGGAAGAAAATCACCACACTCCAGATAAATGTGGGGTTACTTTGCAACCAGACGTGTCGTCACTGTCATCTCGAGGCAGGTCCCAACAGTGAAGAAGTAATGAGCGCTGAGACCGTGGATGAGGTGGTGACTCTGGCCCAAAGGTTTCGTTTTGAGGTCGTAGATATTACTGGCGGTGCCCCGGAAATGAATCCCAATCTGGTGGATATGATTGAGAGACTCTCGGGTAATACGTCGCGGTTAATGCTCCGCTCAAATCTGACTGCATTGGCAAATGGTGAGCGGGATTACCTGATTGAGGTGTGTAAAGAACGGCGGGTTGTGATTGTAGCCTCCTTTCCGTCTCTGAATGAGGCACAGGCGGAATCACAGAGGGGACGGGGGGTGTTCCAGGAGTCCATCGCTGTTCTGAGAAAGTTGAATTCTTTCGGATATGGGCAACCAGACTCCGGTCTGGAACTGAACTTGGTGTCCAATCCTACCGGTGCTTTTCTGCCCTCCTCTCAGGATCAGTTAGAGAAAAGATTCTGCCAGGTTTTGAAAAATAAGTGGGGAATAGTTTTCAACAATCTATTCTCCTTCGCCAATGTGCCCCTGGGTAGGTTCCGCCGGTGGTTGGAGCAATCTGGCAATCTGGAGGGATACCTGCAGAAGCTTGCCACCAGTTTCAACCCTTGCGCTATTGAAGGGCTGATGTGCCGATCCTTAATATCCGTCTCTTGGGATGGCTATGTCTTTGACTGTGACTTCAATCAGGCCGCAGGTCTCTACTTGGGGGGGAAGAAAACCCACATCTCTGATTTGAAGAAGCTGCCCGAACCCGGGGAGCCGATCGCGGTCTCACACCACTGCTACACTTGTATGGCTGGTGCAGGGTTTACCTGAGGTGGCTCGATAAGCGCCTGAGGGTCAGGGGCAACACGGCGGACGCGGAGATCCGGAGAGACGGGGACACGGCGACAAAGATGTGATTAAGAAGCCCGAGATAAGATCTTATCCCAGTTTGCCGGAGCTAAGCTTTGCTGCGGCTGGATTCATTGCCGAACTGGCTGAGGCTAAAATAAAAGAAAGAAATATATTTACCCTCGTCCTTTCTGGGGGAAGTACTCCCCGCCAGCTCTACAAAGAGTTGGCACGCCAAGCCATTTCCAAGAAGATAGACTGGCAGAAGACCCATATTTTCTGGGGAGATGAAAGGTGCGTACCGTCGGATAATCCGGATAGTAATTTTTCTCTGGCTTTTCAGATACTAATCTCTCGGGTGGATCTACCACCATCAAACATTCACAGAATTCCCGCTGCCACCGGTTCTGCCAAAGCTGTGGCGGCAGAATACGAAAAGACCCTGCGAGAGTTCTTTCAACCCGCTGCCGAAAGTGATTCCTCCATATCTTTCCCTTCTTTTGATCTGGTCCTGCTGGGTATGGGGGTAGATGGTCACACAGCCTCTCTTTTCCCTGGTGATGAAGCATTGGAGGAGAGAACGAGTTGGGTGGTGGCAGTGGAAGGCACCAGTGCATCTCCCCCTGTCCCGCGAGTTACCCTCACCTTACCAGTAATAAATGAAGCCAAATGCGTGCTTTTTCTTGTTTCGGGATCTAACAAGCTGAAAGTACTTCAGGAAATCCTCAACAATCCCCATACCGCAACCTATCCGGCGGCCCACGTGCAGCCGTCAGGAAATCTGTTGTGGTTTATTGATGAGGGGTTGGCGTGACTCATACGAAGCCATCCGGGCGCCCGGCAATCTCCATTATTATCCCGACCCTGAATGAGGCTGAGAGTATTGCGGCAACCATGAAAAGCGCACAGGCCTGTACTGGGGTCGAGATTATCGTTGCAGATGGGAGGAGTAGTGACGGGACTGGGGAGATGGCAAAGGGGCTTGGTGCGAGGCTGCTAAATATAACAGGGGGGCGAGCTAAGCAAGTCAACGCAGGTGCTATGGCAGCAAGCAGCGATGTGCTCCTATTCCTTCATGGCGATACTCGCTTGCCCGGTGGATTCGATAAGCATGTCTTGAATCTTTTGGTCATGCCAGGCACAGTTGCTGGAGCTTTCAGGCTGGGTATCGATGGCCCAGAGATTGGGCTGCGGATTATTGAAAAGCTTGCAAACTTCAGATCCCGTTTTTTTCAGATGCCTTATGGCGACCAGGCAATATTCCTAAGAGCAAATCTTTTTCGCTCAATCGGGGGATTTCCTGAAATACCAATCATGGAAGACTTCGTTTTTATGCAGCGGGTCAAAAAAGAAGGCAGGGTAGTGATCGCACCCATTGCCGTGACCACCTCATCCCGGCGCTGGAAAAAGCTCGGAATCTTGAAAACCACCCTTATCAATCAGGCTGTCTTGCTGGCTTACTTTTTTGGATGTGATCCTGAACGGTTAGCACGTTGGTACAGAAGGGCCACATTGAGGGATTAAGGGATTTTAGATT
>JAUVTM010000229.1 GCA_030601545.1 Syntrophobacterales bacterium | reverse complement strand
TAATGACAACCAGCTACACCGGCAGAGACATCCAGGTACTCAAAGGGCTGGCACCGGTGCGACTGCGACCGGGAATGTTTATCGGTAATACCTCCAGCACCGGTCTGCACCGTCTCTTTACTGAGGCCCTGGACAATGCAGTTGACGAAGCCCTTAATGGCTATTGCGACCGAATCCACATAGCAATCGGCGCTGACAACAGCATAACTGTCACGGACAACGGCAGGGGTATCCCCACAGACAAACATCGCCAGTCGCGGAAAAACACGCTGGAAACCATTATGACCTCCCTGCACTCTGGGGGCAAGTTTTCAACGAAGAGCTACAAGGTCTCCGGTGGGCTCCATGGGGTTGGCATCTCAGTTGTCAATGCCCTGAGTGAATTTATGCAAGTCACCTCCAGGCGTGACGGGGTTGAATGGCAGCAGAATTTTGCCCGAGGGAAGCGGAAGAGCATATTGGAAGATCTCGGTCCCACCACAAAACGTGGCACAACAGTGATGTTCCGACCGGATCCTGACATCTTCAAAGATGTTGTTTTCAATCCCAAGACTATCAAGGAACAGGCCAAGGCCAAAGCTTTTCTCACTCGAGGTTTGACCATTATCGTGGATGACCAGATCAACGACACCGTAGACAGCTTTTATTTTGAGGAGGGCATCAGAAATTATATAGAAGATCTGGTTCGGGGAAAGGAGATTGTGACCGAGGCACCCTTCTATTTCGACTACGACAATGGCCTCCGGTTAGAAATGGTCCTGTGGTGGACCACCACCGCTGACCGGGCCCTTTATTCCTATGCCAACTCCGTGTATACCAGCGGCGGTGGCTCCCATGAAAACGGTTTCCGGCATGGGCTAACGCGGGCGGTTCGTGAGTACATGTCACGGCAAAACAATCAGTTCAAGAAGATGAAGGGAATCACCGGGGAAGATGTTCGGGAAGGGCTGGTAGCGGTTCTCAGTGTCTTTATCTCCGGTAACCTGGAATTCCAGGGACAGACCAAAGAGAGACTCAACTCGGATATACAACCGCAAGTGGAGACGGTGGTCAAGGATGCTTTCGAAAACTACCTTTTCCACAATCGTACCGCTGCTGAAGCCATAGTTGAGCGGGTAGTGTTGGCAGCTCAGGCCAGAGAGGCTTCGCGCCAAGCCCGCCAAAGTGTCCGGCGAAAAAGCGCTACCAGGCGTCTTACCTTGCCGGGCAAGCTGGCTGATTGCACATCAAACAGGGTGGATGAAACCGAGTTATTCATTGTGGAGGGAGACTCAGCTGGCGGTTCCAGCAAACAGGCCAGAGACCGTCGCTTTCAAGCAGTGCTCCCCTTGAGGGGTAAGATCCTAAACGTAGAACAGGCCAGCGCTGATAAGATAAGGAAAAATAAGGAAATACAAGATCTTAGCCGGTGTATAGGCACAGGGGTCGGCGATCAGTTCGACTACAGCAGGTTACGCTACGGCAAGATTTTCATCAACTGCGATGCGGACGTTGATGGCTTTCACATATCCACCCTGCTCCTCACCTTTTTCTATCGTTATATGCAAGAACTGATAGAAAAGGGGCACATTTACCTGGCTCAGCCGCCCCTGTACCGGATTCAGATCAGGGAAAAGAAAAAAAAGAGTGTCCGCTATGTATACCGGGAGGCAGACAAGGATAAACTGCTGCAACGTTATGCCGCCAATACTATCTTAATTCAACGATTTAAAGGTCTCGGGGAGATGAATGCGGCGGAGCTCAAAAAGACAACTATGGATCCTAAAAGCCGGACGGCTCTGCAGGTGACTGTTGAGGATGCAGCCCGCACCAATGAAACCTTCGAAACCCTCCTAGGTCGGGAGGCGGCCAAGCGTTATGCTTTTATCCAGGAAAATGCCGTCTTCGTCCGCGAAATCGACGCTTAAAAGGCAGCTGTTAGCTAGCAGCCAGCAGCAGGCAGTGTCGCAAAGTGAGTTGTGGATGGCACACGAGGCGATAAAGGCGAGAAAGATGCGTTGTACGTGATTTATTCAATGTTATTTGATTCTTCTTGGGAAGAGAATGTAAAGCCTTAACTTCAGAATTTCAGATTCTATTTCCCCCTAAAACCAATAACTGGAATTGCAACTGCCGGCTGCCTCCTGTCAGCTGCCAGCTGAATTATTTCCTTTCCAGGACCGCAACTGCCTCGACGTGTGCGGTGTGGGGGAACAGATCCACGGGCTGCACCCGGAGGAGGCGATATCTTTCCATAAGCATTTTCAAATCCCGGGCCAAAGTCGCTGGATTACAGGAAACATAAACTATCCTCGGGGGTTCCAGGGTAAGGAGTTTTTTTACCACTGAAGGGTGCATGCCGGCTCGAGGCGGGTCCGTCACCACCACGTGTGGAGAGCCGTAGCTGTCAGCAAAGGAGGAGGAGTTGCGAAGTAAATCCTTCAAATCGCCCACTACAAATTCGCAGTTATCCACACCGTTTAATCCGGCATTCGTCTGGGCATCAGACACCGCATCCTGCAGTAGTTCAAAACCGATAACTTTTCGGGCAGCCCTGGCAAGCCCAATGGCCATGGTTCCAGTACCGGAGTAGAGATCCCAGACAACTTCAGAGCCGGTCAAACCGCAGCCCTCCGATACCTCATCCAGAAGAATTCGAGCGGCTTTGCTATTAGTCTGGAAGAAGGCTCCGGAGGAAATGCGGAAGCGGAAGTCTCCTAGGTGTTCCTCGATGTACCCCGGCCCGAAGACTACTTCCTGAGTATCTGCAATGGCTATCTGCGCCTTCTTCGCACTCATTCCATGCACCAGGGTACTAATGTCAGGGATTTCAGCTTGGAGCAGCGTGGAAAGCTGTCTTACCACACTGGAACCACTGCGGTGAGGTGCAGTGACCAGTTCAACGAGTATTTGGCCGGTATGCTTGCTGTCCCGGACCACGAGAAAGCGCCAAAAACCCGTATGGTCGTGGGTATTGTAAGGGAGAAGCTCTGAGGTCAGAGCGAACTGGCGCACCCGTTTAAGGATGGAGACACTCGAAGGACTTTGGAGGTGGCATTCTTCAATATCCAGCACCCGGTTATAAAAACCCTTTATGTGAAGACCGAGAGCGAAGTCGCGAGGTTTTTCCAGGTGGCTGAGTTCAAGTTCCTCTGGCAACAACCAACGGCGGGCCGCAAAGGAATATTCCATCTTGTTACGGTAGTAATAGATTTCTGGAGAAGGCAGGGCTGGAAGAACAGTGTCGTTGGACAGGCCACCAATGTGGGCAAGACACTCCCAGACTAGATTCCTTTTTACCTCCAGTTGTTCGTTGTAGGGAAGATTCTGCCACAGACAGCCGCCGCAGGTTCCAAAGTGCAGGCAGCGTGGTGCAATTGCCTTCGGGGAATCCTGTAGCAGCTCCACCACCCTAGCCTCGGCGTAAGATGCTTTTTTGCGGGTGATCCGGACAAGGACACGCTGACCCGGAATGGTGCGATCGATGAAGATAACAAAGCCGTCAATCCGGGCCAAGCCCCTACCACCAAAGGAAAGGTTTTCCACCACCAGTTCGATTTCGGTGCCCTTTTTCAGTTTGGCCATTTTCTATTCCAGCTCTCAGC
>JAUVTM010000133.1 GCA_030601545.1 Syntrophobacterales bacterium | reverse complement strand
GAGGTTGACATGATCAAAACAGCCCACGAGTTGGATCTGTTTACCTCCCCTTATGTCTTCAATGAGGACGAAGCCAAAGCCATGGCGGGCGCGGGCGCCGACCTGGTTGTAGCGCACTTGGGTCTTACCACCAAGGGTTCCATCGGAGCCACATCCGGCTTCTCGCTTGAAGAGGCGCCGGCCCAGGTGCAAAAACTTTGCGATGCGGCCAAAAGCGTCAACCCCGACGTGATCTGCCTATGTCACGGCGGCCCTATCTCCATGCCCGATGACGCGGAACACGTGTTGAAGAACACCGAGGGCGTGCACGGTTTCTACGGTGCGTCCAGCAAGGAAAGGCCACCCACCGAGATTGCCATCACCGAACAGTTAAAGAAGTTCAAGAGTATAAGATTCTAGGATTGAAATGAACACGTTGGCCGGGGGACGTACCGTGCCCGGCCAACGTATCGCCAGGAGGCAGTCCGAGAGCAGGCCAGTCGAAAAACCGGGGCATTGACGGCTTTGGGGTTCTATCAAAGTAGATCCTCGTAATTTGCAGCAGGTCGGATCATAAGCATGTTATCGGACAGCCTTAAGAGGCCGCGGAAGAGTGATTACTCTCGTGCGGGGGGATGTAGCCGAGCCCGATCGAGCCTGACACAAGGAAAGAGGGAACCGTGTTTCTTGTTAAGATGTGCATACTCAACGGATTTACCCTGGCGGCGCTGCTGTTCATAGTAGCCAGCGGCCTGACCCTCTCTTTCAGTTTGATGCGGGTGGTCAACCTGTCGCACGGGGCTTTTTATCTGGCGGGAGGTTTTGTGGGCCTTTCGGTACTCAACGCCAGCGGCAGTTGGTTGCTGGCCATTGGGGTTGCCGGAATTGCCATAGCAGTGCTGGCTTTGGTCGAGGAACGTTTTTTCCTGCGCTGGGCAAGAGGGAACGATCTCATAGAAACCCTGGTCTCACTTTCTATTGCCATCATAATCGGTGACCTGGTGCTGGTGATCTGGGGCGGTTATCCCAAGACTATCAAGATTCCTGAGATGCTGAGCGGGGCGGTGGAGATTCCCATCCTCGTCGTCTACTACCCTGTGTACAGGCTTTTTATGCTGGCTATGGCCCTGGTTCTGGGCGGCGGGCTCTGGCTCTTTCTGAAAAAGACCAACCTGGGCATTACCATCCGTGCGGGGGTGGACAATTTCAATATGGTGGCCGCCCTGGGGTTCAACGTAAAAAGGATATTTACCATGGTTTTCGCCCTATCGGGTTTTCTTGCCGGTGCGGCGGGAGTGGTGGGCGGCACCTTAATGATGCTCGTGGTAGGTGAGGATTGGCGCATACTCACCCTCACCCTAATCGTAATTATTATCGGCGGTCTGGGTAGTCTGATCGGCACTGCGGTAGGGGCATTGATAACAGGCCTGGCCTACAGCTTTGCCACGGCATACATACCTGAATTCTCCCTGTTTATATTGTTTTTGCCTGTTGCAGTTATCCTGTCCATTCGGCCTCAGGGCCTGTTCGGAAAGGAGGCAGCGTGAACGGGTCCGATCCCCGGTTAATCAAGCCCGTGTTGGCCTCGGTATTGACAGTGCTGTTACTGTCGCTTCCCTGGTTGACCTCGGACTACTTTGTTATGATGACCATCAGGATCATGTATTTCGGCCTGTTAACCATGAGCCTGTGTTACCTGGCCGGCGAGCTAGGGCTTGTATCGTTGATGCAGGCAGCTTTTTTCGGAATTGCGGGCTATTTTGTGGCTATTTTGCAGACCCGTTACAGCCTTCCTTTTCCCATTCCACCTCTGGCTGGTATCGGGGTGGCGGTACTGGCTGCGGGACTGTTCGGGCTGTTGGCAATCAAGGCCAAAGGCGTATATTTCCTTATGCTCACCCTGGTGTTGGGCCAGCTTGTATGGGCTCTGGCCAGCCAATGGGCCTCTATGACCAAGGGTGATTCGGGCATTACAGGCATTTACGCCCCGGTGCTATTCGGTTTCTCCGCGGAAAAGTCCAAGACCGTCTTTTATTTCTTTCAGCTTTTTGCTTTCTCCGGTGTAGTCTGGTTCCTGGCCGCGCTGAAACGCTCCCCGTTCGGTCTTATGCTGCGCGGTGTGCGCGACAGTGAAACCAGGATGGCCATGCTGGGCTACCCTGTGATGTTGTTGCGCTACCTGGCGTTTATCTTCGCTGCCCTTGTGGCGGCCGTGGGGGGCGTTTTCTTCGCTTATTTCACCGGGCTGATTAATCCTCACTCGGTTTCGCTCACAGCCAACGTGGAGGCCCTGATGGCCAGCATTCTGGGTGGGATAAACACGTTATTTGGCGCTGTTTTGGGCACTGGGATTCTTAAGACTCTGGATGTGGTGCTCAGCGGCGTCACAGAGCGGTACGTGCTGGTCATGGGCGTGATGTTTCTTGTCATTATCATGTTCGCGCCCAAGGGCATCGCCGGCTCTGCCAGGCAGATCTGGGAGGCTTATAAAGGCAAAATGCTCAGTTTTCTTGCCCTCGGCAATAAAACTGCTAAACCGTAAACCCTCAACGAAAAGGATCCGAAAAACCTTTCGGAAAACTTTAATGAAGGAGGAATGAAATGGCTAAAGGTAAGTTTGCAGTATTGTTGACCGCCGTCATGTTTTTTGCCACGGTGGGCACCGTCAGCGCGGTGGATGAGATTCGGGTCGGTACAATCGGACCCACTACCGGTTGGGCCACTATTTTCGGGGAGGGCGCTCTCCAGGGAGTCAAGCTCGCCCTGGCTGAAAGGGACTACAAGTTCAACGGAATCCCCATAAAGCTTTTCAGCGAGGACACCAAAGCCGACGTGGAGGTTATGGTGACCAAACTGGGCTCATTGAAAAACCGGGATAAAGTCCATTTCATCATCGGCCCATCCCTGGGACACGAGGGTATGGCCGCCGTGGACTGGGGCGCACGCAACCCGGACACTCCGATGCTCATCGGCTATTCGGCTCCCGAAGACATCACCATGCGCAAGGCCACCTACAGCGTGGTACGACCTGGCTGGACCGGCGCTCAGGTCATCTTTAACTTTGGCCAGTATTGTGCCAAGGATCTGGGCTACAAGAAGATAATCATCGTGGGACAGGATTATTCCTATCCCTGGGATCAGGCGGCAGGCTTTATTCGCGGGTTCCTGGAGAATGGCGGCGAAGAAGTCCTGCGCATCTGGCACCCGGTAGAGGCCGTGGACTTCAGTTCCATTATGGCCCGCCTGGCCAGTTTGTCCGGTGAGTATGACGCTGTGTTGAACAACTCCGGCGGCGCTCAAGTGGTGGCCTTTTTCAAACAGTGGAAGCAGTTCGGCCTGGACAAGAAGTACCCCCAGATCTTGGGTCAGGCCAACGTGCCCATCGTATCAATGCTGCCCGAACTGGGCGACCAGGCCCTGGGTGTGTATTCCTCACTGCACTACTACGACGGAAACCCCTCGAAAGCCAACCAGAAGTTCCGTGAGGACTTTAAAAAGGCCTACGGTCACTACCCGGACGTCATCGCCATGCAGGGATACGATGCTATGCGCGTGGCTTTTAAGGCCATGGAGGCCCTTAACGGCAAGGTGGACGACCCTAAGGCGTTCGTCGAAGCCGTGCGCAAGGTTAAGATGAGCAACGCGGAATCTCCTCGCGGGCCTTTCTACTTTGACAGCTTTGGCAACCCTATTCAGAATATCTACATCAAAAAGGTGGTCAAGAAAGACGGTAAGCTGATGAACATTGCCGTTAAGACCTATGAGAATGTTTCGCAGTTCGGCCCTTACGCCAACATGGCTCAAAAGTATATGGCAGGTCCGGCCACCACACGTGACTATCCCCCGGGAAAAAAGGCTGAATACTTCGCGGAGATCGAGAAGTGGTTCGGCAAGGACTACGTCAAGAACTTGAAGAAAAACGGCGGTTGGAAGTAAGGTGCATTCTTTGAAAGAAGTAAATTAATATGGCAGCCATGGTGTCTGATCAGAAAAGCGCTCTCACTCTCAAAGGTGTCTCCAGGTCGTTCGGAGGCATAGATGCAGTGGTCGATGTGGACTTGGTTGTCCCTTCGGGGGAGAGGCGCGCCCTGATCGGGCCCAATGGCGCCGGCAAAAGCACTTTATTCAACTTGATAACCGGTGAAATATCGGTGGATCACGGACAGATTTGTCTTTATGGTCAGGATCTGACCGAAGATCCGGTTCAGAATCGTATCCAGTTGGGTCTGGGTCGAACCTACCAGAGTTCAAATCTGTTCATGCAGATGACCGTTCAGGAAAATATCTTCCTGGCAGCCTGGAGAAGGGGGGAACGCTCTTCATCAAAGCTCAGGACCCTGTTCCGGTCGTGGAAAAAATACCCTGAACAATGTTCGCGCGCTCGGGAAGTTGCAGCTCTGGTGGGTTTGGCCGAGAAGATCGATGTGACGGCCAGCGAACTGTCTCACGGAGAGCACCGGCAGTTGGAACTGGGCATAACCCTGGCCCACGATCCTAAGATACTGCTGCTAGACGAGCCCATGGCCGGGCTGTCGGCCAATGAGAGGATTTTTATGACCGATTTGATAATGGGGCTGCGCTCTCACATCACCGTGGTGATCATCGAGCATGATATTGAGACGGCCTTCAGGATAGCAGGTCAGGTCTCTGTCCTGCATCAGGGCCGCATCATCGCAGAGGGTTCTCCCGCCCAGGTTCGCGCCAACCAGGGGGTCCAGGAAATTTACACTCTCAGTTCAGAGACCGACGGGGAAGGATATGCCTGAGTCGCTGTTGCAAATATCTGGCTTGGACGCCTACTATGGAAAGAGCCATGTCCTACAGGATGTAAAACTCGCGGTAAACCATGGCGAACTGGTACTGGTGGTGGGCCGCAACGGCATGGGTAAGACGACATTATTGCGCTCCATACTGGCTTTTCCGCCGGTTAAGCGGCGAGGGTCAATTGTCTTCGAAGGCTGTGAGACATCGCGAATGACCACCCACAGAGTGGCGGCACTGGGGTTGGGCTACGTGCCGCAGGGGAGGTTGTTGTTCCCCTCATTGACAGTGGAAGAACATCTGCGCTTTGCTGCCAGCAGGAGCCGCGGGCAAGAGAAGGCCTGGACCTTGAAGTCGGTGTATGACCTTTTTCCCGAACTTCAGCAAAGGAGTCAGGTAGGTGGAGGCCGGCTCAGCGGAGGTGAGCAACAAATGCTGGCTGTGGCCAGGGCGCTGGTCACCAATCCCACCTTATTGTTGATGGATGAGCCATCCGAGGGGCTTTCGGTCCAGGTAATCCAACGGGTGAAGGATGTGTGCCGCCATTTGACGTCCAGCGGCATGGCTATTTTGCTGGTTGAACAAAACCTGGATATGGCACTGAATCTGGCAGATCGGGCCTATGTTTTCCTCAACGGCCAAGTTGTTTATGAGGAATCCGGTGAGGAGTTCCGAGCCGATCGGAAGAGGGTGAGAGCATAGCTGGGCGGCTGAGAAAAAAACAAACTGCTCTCTCAAGAACGCTCACCCATTCAAGGATGTCGGTTCGTTCCAGATCCTGCATTGGGCCCTATCCTACGCCGCCATATCCTTATGGCAATCAAGAGATCTGCAGTATTTGCCAGGGGGAAGGGGACGTCCGTGACATTTGGACATTTTGATGACGCGTAATCTATTGGCTGCCTATAAAATTATATCTCCGGGAAATACTGCTATTGCTTGGATATACCTGCTTTTTCCTTGCACGCCTCACCGATATTATCCGAATGGCATCGATCCGTCGGGTGAAAATTGCCGTCCAAAGCTTATCTCCGATTTTCCCAATTAGAACACTTCTGTTTTCAGCCGGGAAATTCGTTTGAATTTCAATCCGATTTTGATCGTTCCATAATTCTGTGACGGTATTGAACAGGAGGACTATTTTATTATAGACAGAAAATCAACGGTGTAGGATTGCAATCCTTTTGGGTGCTTGCGGGCGTAATTGGCAAGTGTATCGGCAATTTGGGCAAACCGATCGCCAGGTATGGTATACGGAATGATCAATAATCCATAGTGAGGCAAATAGTCGTTAAAAAACTGAACGGTCAAACGAATGAAATCATCTCTGTTCCTGGTAACAAGGCATCGCTT
>JAUVTM010000128.1 GCA_030601545.1 Syntrophobacterales bacterium | reverse complement strand
CAAGTCCAATCATCGGGCAGATCTTCAAAAGAAGTTCCTGCGGGAATACCTCCCTCATCATCACCAACAGCTGGATCATATATGTAACCACAAACCTCGCAGACCCACTTGTCCATAACCTCCTCCTTTCCACAAATTCCTGAGGCTCTTCACCTCGCGTAGTCCAAGAAAAAAAGCGCCACGTAACCATCCAGTGGTATCGTGGTATAATTCAAGTCACTTTACAAGTTTTGGGGATAGTTCGCAACTGTGATTTACCTGGGCTAGCTGAGCAAATGATAAATGATAAATGCGAAATGCTATGAGTGAGCGAGATTATACAGTCATAGATGGCTCATACGGTGAGGGTGGGGGGCAAATACTTCGCACCTCTCTGTCACTGGCAGCCCTTACCGGTCGACCTCTCAAACTGGTAAACATCCGTGGAAAGCGAAAGAAACCGGGCTTAAGGCCGCAACACCTTACGGGAGTGAAGGCCTGTGCTGCGGTGTCAGGGGCTAAAGTCGCTGATGCCAGATTGGGTAAGCAAAACCTCACCTTTAAACCCAAAGAGATATCTGGCGGCTCCTATAATTTCCGTATACCCACTGCCGGCGCTGCTACCCTGGTTCTGCAAGCAATTCTGCCACCGCTATGGAAGGCCAAGGGAGAATCCAGCCTTGTAGTTGGCGGTGGAACCAATGTGCCTTGGAGCCCACCGTTCCATTATCTTGCCGAGGTATTCGTTCCTACTCTAGCCCGGCTTGGTTTCACGTGCAAAATTCAAATCACTCGCTGGGGTTGGTACCCGAAGGGGGGTGGGGAAATCGAGGCCAGCCTCAGGTCTTGCAATCCCTCAGGGTCAATTGTTCTGGATAGACCTTTTAAGCTGAAACGCGTAACTGGAATTTCAGCCAGCAGCCGGCTACCTGAACACGTAAGAGTCAGGCAAAAACGGCAACTGCTGCTTCGGTTCGAGAAAGCCGGTATTGATGCTGAAATAGGGTTAATGGATGTCCCCGCCCTGAACCCAGGGTCGCTGGTCTTTCTCTGTGCCCAAGGCGGGGAGTCGGTAGCGGGATTTTCCTCGCTTGGAGCCCGAGGCAAACGTGCTGAGCGGGTGGCGGATGAGGCTGCAAATGCTCTGTTTCAGTTCTTAGATTCCGAGGCGGCACTGGACCATTATCTGGCGGATCAGATCCTCATCTATCTTGCTATCACTCCCGGAGAACACCGATTTACTACTTCCAAGATTACACGACATCTGCTCACCAACACCTGGGTTATAGAGCAATTCTTGCCGGTTCACTTTGAGGTAGAGGGTGGAGTGGGGGAGGCAGGTACGGTGATCAAGCAGGACGTTTAGCAAAGGGCATAGAGCATAGAGCATGGAGCATGGGGAGATAATTTCGAATTTCGAATTTCGAATTGCGGATTTGGGACTTAGTATTCTGTCCTCTGACCTCTGATCTCCGACCTCTGATCTCTGACACCTGACACCTGACACCCGACACCAGAAACCCTGAGATTTGGTGTTTGAGATGTGAAATGCGCAATGCCAATGTGAAATCTAAAATGACCGATGACCGATTTTGTGTTAGTCTGTTAAGGTTCCCGCGACCTTTGCTTACCTTCATTTCCAGTACTAAATCTGACGATCCTTTTTCTGAATAGTGGGGCATCTACAGGCACCCCAGGCGGACGCTTGGAGGAAATATGGAACAAAGGCTCATGTTCGAAAAGATTCTGGTGGCAAACCGGGGTGAAATTGCTGTGCGCATAATGCGGTCGGCAAGAGAGCTAGATATCAAAACGGTGGCCATCTACGAAGAGACCGACAAAGATAGTTACCATATTACTCAAGGAGATGAGGCTATCTGTGTGGGGCCAGGACCCAGGAAAGACTACCTCAACATTGACGGTATTATTGAGGCGGCCAAAAAAGCCGGGGCTGAGGCTATCCATCCCGGCTATGGTTTTCTCGCTGAAAATCCAGATTTTTCCAAGGCCTGTACCGATGCGGGCCTCGCGTTCATCGGCCCGCCCCACGATGTCATTCGGAATCTTGGGAGTAAAGTGATCGCCCGCAGGATTGCTAAAGAGTCAGATATTCCCGTTATCCCAGCAACGGAGACACTTTCCCAAGGAGCAAAGGGAGAGGATGAGGCACTTGGTTTTGCCGCCGAGTATGGCTACCCCACTATGATAAAGGCGGTTGCGGGTGGTGGCGGGCGCGGCATCCGGCAGGTGGACGATGAGAAAGCGCTGCTAGCCGGTATCAAACAATCCCGCTCCGAGGCCCTGATGTCTTTTGGCAATGATGAGGTTTACCTGGAGAAATGTGTTCAGCGACCCCAGCACGTGGAAGTTCAAATTTTGGCGGATAAATATGGCAATGTGGTCCATCTGGGAACGCGCAACTGTTCCATTCAACGTCGTCACCAGAAACTGATTGAGATGGCTCCTGCCGTTCTGAAAAAACCATTGACCGAGGAGATCTGCGGTGCAGCAGTTAGGGTTGCCAAAGCTGCAGATTACCTCAGTGCAGGCACAGTTGAATTTTTGGTGGAGCCTGACGGCTCATTCTACTTTCTGGAAGTGAACACCAGGATTCAGGTTGAACACACCGTGACCGAAATGGTGACAGGCATTGACCTGGTCCGGGAGCAATTGCTGATCGCTCTGGGTGAACCTGTCGGCTTTTCCCAGGACCAGGTGGTGGAGCGGGGTTATGCCATCGAATTGAGGATCAACGCGGAAGATCCCAAAAATGATTTTTTCGCCAGCCCAGGAGTGGTGCAGGTCTACCAGGCTCCCGGGGGACATGGTGTCCGGTTAGACGGGGCCATATATCAGGGATATGAAATCCCGCGCTACTATGACTCCATGCTGGTAAAGCTGACAGTATACGGTTTCACCTGGCAGGAGGCGGTGGACCGGCTGGCTCGTGCTCTTGATGGGTTTGTTATTATCGGGGTCAAAACCACCATTCCCTATTTTAAGCAAATTTTGCAGGAGCCGGATTTCATTCAGATGAAATTTGACACATCCTACATAGATACCCATCCTCATTTGTTGGATTATCTGGAAGAAGAAGGGGAGATGGAGAAGATAGCTCGTCTCATTGCCGAGATCAATGCATATGGGTACAACCCGCATGCGCAATAAGAGATCGCAGAGCGCAAAGCGCATGGCGACCAATGATTTGTTTTCTAACACTATGCGCTATGCTCTATGCGCAATCGCGAGCGGAGTGATGATATGGAGGGTCGAATAACAACAGAAATGAGCGCCGAAGATATCCTGGGCATGTTGCAGGATGCCGATGGGTATTATCTGTGCAACAACGAGCGCGATGTGTCGCAATCTGACTTCAAGAATAGATTGATGCCCATGACCACCGTAAAAGTGGCTCCTCATCGGGAAGCAACCGGATTTTTTTCCGTTGAGGTGAGCGGGGGGGCTTCCGTGCACGTGGACCTGATGCGCAAACAGGTGAATCCCTTTGAAAGGCTACGGATTTCCAGGAAGGCCATGCCAAACACGCTGCTCCAGGCCGTGTGCCGTGGTGCGAGTCTATTCGGCTACCGTCATTATCCTGAGAACGTCATTCGGTTTGCGGTCAGAGAGTTCGCCAAATACGTGGATGTTTGGAGGGTTTACGATTTCCTCAATCATGTCCCCAATATGATCCCAGTTTTTGAGGAGGTCCAACGAGCAGGGCGGATACTAATGCCCAGTATCTGTTTCAGTACCGGTAAAGAGCACACTGATGACTATTACGTGGAAAAAGTAAAAGAGATTTTGGAAGTTACAGGGTCCGATGTGATCATGTCCATAAAGAATCACTCCGGTCTTGGCACACCCAGGCGTATCGGCCACTTGGTAGAAGCAATCCGCAAATCCTGTCCCGACGTTATATTGCACTATCACGGTTGCAACACCGACGGGAACGATATCGGCCGGATGATTACCGCAGTACTGGCCGGTGTCAAAATCTGTGATGTGGCAGACCATGGTCTGGGCGCAGTTTATGGTCAGGCCCCTGCACTCACGCTGATCCAAACCCTTAGAGACTACGGTAAAGAGGCCATTGGTGTGGATGTTCAACCTCTTGTGCGGGCATCAGATGTGCTGCGCCGGGAACGCAGGATCTATGAACCATTCGAGAACCTCTTTCGCGGGCATGATCCCACCGTAGCGTCCTACAAGTTGACCGGTGGTGCTGCCGGCAGCACCTTCGAGCAAGCTGAAAAAGGCGGCTTTCTTGATCGGATGCCCGAGATCCTGGAAGAGATGGGCCGGGTGCAGATCGAACTTGGGAACTGGTGGTCGGTGACCCCAGGTTCCCAGATCCTGTGGACTACGGCAGTTAACAATGTGCTGTACGGTCGGTACGAGCGACCTTCACTGGATCTGAAAAATCTCATCATGGGCAGGTACGGGCCGTTACCGTTTTATGATCCTCAAGAATGGATTTGCCAAAAAGTGCTTGAATATCAGAGATCAGACGGGAAGAAGTGGCACCAGATTATAGCAGAAGAAGGGGGAGTAGTAAGGCCCCGGGATGCAGACCTGGAGAAGGAACGCGAGAATCTTGAGAACGAAGTCGGACGGCCGGTTACCAATGAAGATCTGGCTCTCTATCTGCTATACTCCTTCGATACCGTTTCTTTTCTTAAATTCGAGGCCCGTTATGGTAAGACCTGGCTTCTGCCACCGGAAGTATGGTTCCGACAGGGTGGCTTCAAGTTGGGTGAGCGCATTACCTTTGAAGATGAAAACGGCAAACCGCACTACATTGAAATAATCTCAACCCGCCGCGAAGGGTCAACCGTAATTACTTCGCTTTTGGTTGACCACACATTTCACACCCAGTCTGTGACCCTTGAAGGTGCAGATGCCTGTCCCCCGCCGACTTAACAGCAGGCAGTAGGGGGATTTTAGATTTCAGATTGTAGAATGCAGATTTGTGGGAAGTGTACACCAGATAATCGACTCCATGCCCCATGCTCTATGCTCCATGCTGAAATTGCGGAGAAGGGGAGACACGGGGACGCGGCGAGACGGGGATTAGAGATCAGAAGTCAGAAGACAGAAATTCTCATGAGAAATGATCAAATATGAAATGAAGGGGGAGCAGCGATGAAGCGGCAAATCATGTTCTTTAGCATTCTTGTTTCTTTAGCATTGCTTGTCCTGGTGTTGCCTCAGGCATCAGCACAGAACTACGGCCAGATCCGCGCTTTGAAACGCAGGGCAGATACTGTAACCCAGCAAAAGAATTCTTTTGTCGTTCGGGTGCTAAGCTCATATAAGATACCGTATCAGGTTACCGAGCAGGGTATTGTTGCTCGACTGCATATTGAAAATCGCTGGTATGATGTGAACCAAATTGAAATTGTTCCGGTAACGCAGGAAGTAGATGGAGGGTACCAGGTCATAGCTCACGAGATATTCTTCTACACAGAAGGGGAAATCCTACACCTGGTTTCAGCAGTAACCATTCGCTAGGTTAAATAGAACAGCTAATATCGGAGCGACCATCTCGTGGAGACGTCATGTGTGAACTATTTTCGACTTTCGGTAACCTTTAGTACAAAGTTAAAGACAATATCCCGTTTCTCAAGGCAAATTCTTCATCAAAGCGTGGATCAATGTTACCTTCCACCAGGGAATCCATCCTTTCGCTGGACCTTAACTATTCAACGTCCACGGAACCTTCAAGATCAGATTCGGTCTAATAAGATAAGAATCGGAAGAACAGATCTGAAAGTGCCATAAACACATATGTTAACAGTGGCATACTTATTGCGTAAACAGCCTATCGCGTTGATTGAGAAAAATATCCAATCGGAGGAATAAGAGTGAAAAGCGAATTGAAAATGGATATCTATCTGGGTCTTCTCATGGTTTGTTCTCTTCTTGTTTTCTATCTAGCTGTTCATTGCACGTGGTGATTTATAAATACTGCTGATATGTGCTGATGTATACAAAGGCTGTGTTGCTACATGCCCTAGTTTTGCCAAATAGCCAAAGCCCTGTTAGTCAATTAACCAACTTTAACTGTCCACAGTAGGGAATAGATTAAACGAGCGGCCAGG
Organism: Syntrophobacterales bacterium; assembly: GCA_030601545.1. Taxonomy (GTDB): domain Bacteria; phylum Desulfobacterota; class Syntrophobacteria; order BM002; family BM002; genus BM002. Next base: position 179 of record JAUVTM010000128.1, on the reverse strand, counting down.
TGGTTGGGTTCACAGCACCCAATGGGCGAAACCCTGGACTTCTAGGTAAGTTTCGAAAAACTCGGCTTTGATATGAACTGGTTAACTCAAAAATAGATGTAGCAATTTCTATTATAGTGGTTTACCGATGCCAGCGGCCTCTAGGTCTTCCTTGGTGATGGGGCCACGCTTGCAGCAAT
>JAUVTM010000225.1 GCA_030601545.1 Syntrophobacterales bacterium | reverse complement strand
TGGACCGCGCCGCCCATGGCTGGGAGGTTTCGTTGCAAAGATTCTCGGTACAGGGCTTGTTTTCGGCGGTGAATCGAGACGACCTGCTGCTCAGTGAACTCTGGACCCCAAACCTCGCGAGCAATCTCCCGGCCTCTGCGTCCAAACAGTGAACGGAATTCGGCCTCAGTGATTTCAATGCCATATTCCTCAGCCAGGGACAGCCAGCACTCAAAGTGCATCTGGTAGGAATCCAGCAGTACCCCATCTACATCGAAAATCACGCCCAGCCGTGCTTCTTTACCGTAGGACATTCTTTAGACTCTTGTAGTAGTTTATGAGCCCGTTGGTGGAGGAGTCGTGAGAAAATACCGGCTCGTCCCCTTGGAGTTCGTTCTCAATCTTCTTGGCCAACTGTTTGCCCAGCTCAACACCCATCTGGTCAAAAGAGTTTATATTCCAGATGACCCCCTGGGTAAATATTTTGTGCTCATAGAGGGCAATGAGGGAGCCCAAGGTTTCTGGTGTGAGCTCTCTGAATAAGAAAGAGTTGGAAGGTCTGTTCCCCTCGAAAGTCTTGGCGGGAATAAGGTTCTCCAGCTCCTCCCCCGAAAGTTGCGAACCTTCCAGTTCGATCCTGACCTCCTCTGTGGTCTTGCCCTTCATCAGGGCCTCGGTCTGAGCCAAAAAATTCGAGATAAGAATGTCGTGGTGGATACCCAGGGGATTGAGACTTCTGGCAGGAGCCAGAAAATCACAAGGGATCAGCTTGGTGCCTTGATGGATGAGCTGATAGAAAGCGTGCTGGCCGTTGGTACCCGGCTCACCCCAGATTATGGGTCCAGTGGAATAATCTGTCCTCTCTCCATCCCTGGTCACGCTCTTGCCGTTACTCTCCATGTCACCCTGCTGGAAGTAGGCCGGGAAGCGGTACATATACTGATCGTAGGGCAGGATGGCATGGGTCTCAGCACCAAAGAAATTATTGTACCAGATACCGAGCAGTCCCATAATAACCGGAATGTTTTCCTCGAAGGGAGCTGTCCGGAAGTGCTCGTCAACCTTGTGCGCCCCGCTCAAAAGTTCTTCAAAGCGGCCCATGCCGATCGCCAGGACAATGGATAGACCAATGGCCGACCACAGGGAGTAACGCCCCCCCACCCAATCCCAAAATTCGAACATATTGGCCGGGTCAATACCGAATTTGGCCACCTCGGCAGTGTTTGTAGACACGGCTACGAAGTGCTTGGCCACGGCCGCATCATCTTTGGCTTCGGATAAAAACCACTCTCTGGCCGAAGTGGCGTTGGTCATGGTTTCCTGGGTAGTGAAGGTCTTGGAAGCAATAATGAATAGCGTAGTATCGGGGCTCGTGCGCTTTAGGGTCTCCGCCAGATGGGTACCGTCGATGTTGGAGACGAAGTGCGAGCGCAGCTTGGGATCCGCATAATGCGCCAGGGCTGCCGTCACCATCTGCGGCCCCAGGTCGGAACCGCCGATGCCGATATTCACCACATCGGTTATGGCTTTGCCGGTATATCCCTTCCATTCACCTGAACGTACAGCTTCGCTGAAGGTGCGCATCCTTTCGAGCACTCCATTGACTTCGACCATCACGTCTTCACCACCAACCAGGATGGGCCGATTGGAGCGATTGCGCAGGGCAACATGAAGTACCGCCCGGTCCTCAGTGTTGTTGATTTTCTCCCCTGCAAACATGGCCATAATTTTTTCAGCAAGCCCCGTCTGGCGGGCCAGTTCAATCAGCAGCTCTACTGTCTTTTCCGTAATGCGGTTTTTGGAGTAATCGAAGAGTATGTCTTCGAGACGCAGAGAGAACCGGGCAAAGCGCTCGGGATCGCGGGCAAAAAGGTCTCGCATAGGTAAACTACCCACTTCCTGATGATGTTCCTCTAACGTTTTCCAGGCAGACAGGGAGGTGAGCTCAGTCATGTTCATTCCCCTCCGATTCTAGATTTTGGATGATTCCGGGCTGGTTTGCTGGCCGCCTCGGGAGCTATTCCTCACGTCATCTCCCTCGGCTGTCCTGTGGACGAGAGTACGCCGGTCCACAACTTGTTTTTGGGATCCATTTGCTTTCGCTTTGACACGGCCGCAGAAATAGGAACGTGGGTGAATTCATTTTTCCAGTAACCAACAACCATACTCGTCCGACCTGCCATTCCGGCGTGAACTGCATTATGTCCTAGCATGAGGCAAAACGCTGAATCGGGTGGGGTAGCCGGCATACTCCGGATGATGTAACTGGGGTCAATGTACTTAAGATTCGACTCTATTCCCTGTTCCTGGAAGTGGGCCGTGATCCGATCTTTAAGAAAGACACCAATATCTATAAGGCGAATGTTGCCGGATGCATCTCGCTCACCAGTTGAACCCATCAAATCCTGCCCGGCACCCTCAGCTGCCACCACAACTGCGTGGCCCCTCTTTTCCAACCTCTCTTGGAGTGAGTTGAGGAAAGCCTCAAGGGTGAAATCCACCTCAGGAACCAGACAAAAATTAACATCGCTATTGGCCAGGGTGGCATAGGCGGCGATAAACCCGGCATGGCGCCCCATCAGCTTCACCAAGCCGATGCCGTTCCTCGCCCCTGAAGCTTCTGCGTGTGCCGAATAAATCGCTGTGGTGGCTTCGGATACTGCTGTCAGAAAACCAAAGGACTGCTGCACATATGAGATGTCGTTGTCTATGGTCTTCGGCACACCAATTACAGCGATCTTCAGTTTGCGCCGTTCAATCTCCTCTGCGATCTCCTGGGATCCCCTCAGGGTACCGTCTCCTCCTATAGTGAAAAGCATACCCACGTTCATCTGTTCCAGTGTATCCACCATTTCAGGGACTTCCTGGGGCCCGCGGGACGACCCCAAAATAGTCCCCCCGTGCTGGTGGATATTCTGGACAATGTTCGGATCCAGTTCGATGGGAACGTGCCCGTGCCTGTAGGAAAGCCCCTCAAAGCCGTATGAAAATCCGAAGACGGTCCGCACGCCGTAGTGGTGGAACAGGCTCAAAACCATTGCCCGAATGACGTCGTTCAAACCGGGGCAAAGTCCTCCGCAGGTTACAATTCCGCACTTCAGCTTGACGGGATCGAAATAGATTTTTTCTCTGGGGCCCGCCATCTCGAAACATGGTGGCTTTTTACCCGCCTCTTGGTAACGCTCGACAGTTTTCAAATTTCCGTGGTAGAGAACATGGGCATCATCAACAACGAAATTAACCCGGGACATGGGAGATGGGATGCGGCACTCCCCAAGTCTTGGCACAATAAGATCCAGATCGTTGACTTCCATTTAGGCCTCCTACGAGCTATTGTTAGATAAAGTAATGAGATTGTAGATTTTAGATTGCAGATTGTGGATTGTGGAGTCAGAAGCTTTCAACTACTTCAATCTGAAACCGGTAACCCGCCCGAAGGGTGGGAGTCCGAAGGACAAATCTAAAATCTTAGACCTGTAATCGTTAAAGCTCCAGCACTCCAGGTTGTTATAAGCTGTCTGCTTGCCCTGAGCTTTGTCGAAGGGCTGCTTACTGAGAAAGGGCAGCGTCAATGATCGCCTGCGCCTCTGCCTGAATTTCTCTTAGATGTTCCTGGCCCTTAAAGCTTTCGGCGTAAAGTTTGTAAATGTCCTCGGTGCCTGAGGGACGCGCCGCAAACCAGCCGTT
>JAUVTM010000191.1 GCA_030601545.1 Syntrophobacterales bacterium | reverse complement strand
AGCATCCAGCCTCTTACTGTAGTCCCCACCATCTGGACGACCTGTTGAAAGTTGTGCATGAAGGCCCTCTACCGCCTGTTGCCTCAGGATGGCCGCTGCATCTTGGCCTTTTTCCAAGAGAAACTTTGGCAGATGGATTTTACCTAAATCCAAATCCACGTTGCAGCGCTCGGCAATGGTCATGGTGGTGGTAATCGCTTCAGGCAGGTGGGCAAACTCGGCTTTCATCTCCTCTGGCGAGAGAAAACCATGCTCCAACGGAAAAGGTATCTCCTTCACGGTGGTTCCCAGTCTGATGGCTGTCAGGATTCTAACCAGCTCTGCTTCGCCGGGGTCAATGGTATGGCTATTGGCGGTAGCCACCACTTGGAGATTCAGCTGACGGGCCAGACTCAAGAGCCTTTCATTCAGAGTACGGTGCACGTCCGTTCGCACCGGTTGCAGCTCGATAAAGAAGAATTCCCGGCCAAAAACATCCAAATATTCGGCAGCTTTCGCTTCTGCCCCCTGCTGGTCTTCTTGGAGGAGCCGAGTGGCGATTTCTCCCCGATGGCAACCGCTCAGGATTATGAGCCCCTGGTGGTGCTGGTGGAGTTGATCCGAAGTTATGCGTGGTTGCTGTTGCCAGCCCTGGGAGTGGGCTTTGGTGATGAGTTGAAGCAGATTTTGGTAGCCTTTTCGATTTCTGGCTAGCAGGACGATATGATTGGCCGGCTCAGCGCTGTTTGCTTTCTCTGACTCGGCTGCGTCGGTGGGACCAACTGCCAACTCGCAGCCAATAATGGGTTTAATCCCGTTACTGTATGCCAGCTCATAGAACTCTATGCAGCCAAATAGATTACCATGGTCAGTGACGGCTAGGGCCGGCAACCTGTATTCCCGCGCCTTTTTGACGAGCTGGGGCAGTCTTATGGTGCTCTGCAGAAGACTATAGGCAGAATGGACGTGAAGATGAACGAAGTCTGACTGGCGCATGGGTCGGTAGGGTCATGGCGGGGATTATTCCCACTCAATGGTGCTGGGCGGTTTGGAAGAAATATCGTAAACCACCCGATTCACTCCCTTTACCTCATTTATGATACGGTTCGACATTTGCCCTAGCACTTCGTAGGGTACTTTGGCCCAGTCTGCGGTCATGGCATCAACACTTTCGACGACACGAATGGCAATGACCTGATCGTAGGTTCGCTCGTCGCCCATTACTCCAACGGTGCGGACAGGGAGAAGCACACCGAACGCTTGCCACACCTGGTCATGAAGACCGCTTCTCTCCATCTCCTCCATGACAATGGTGTCAGCCTGCCGCAAGATCTCCAATCTCTCGGGCGTCACTTCGCCCAGTATGCGAATGGCAAGACCTGGCCCCGGAAATGGGTGTCGGTGTATCAACCGGTGTGGTAGGCCCAGTTCACCACCCACCTTCCTCACCTCATCCTTGAATAACTCCCTGAGCGGCTCTATGAGTTCAAGATTCATCACCTCAGGGAGTCCTCCCACATTGTGATGAGTCTTGATGGTGGCGGAAGGGCCTTTAAATGACACACTTTCAATAACGTCGGGATAAAGGGTGCCCTGGGCGAGAAACTCAGCCCCCGGGATTTTGTTGGCTTCAGCTTCGAAAATCTCAATAAAACGGTTCCCGATGATCTTCCGTTTCTGCTCCGGGTCCGCCACACCTTCCAACCGGCTCAGAAAGGAATCAGTGGCATCAATATAGTCCAAATTGATCTCGAAGCTATCTCGAAAAATTCTCTGTACCTCCTCAGCCTCGCCTTGACGCAGCAAGCCGTTATTGACAAAGATGCAGGTTGACTGATGGCCCACCGCCTCATGAAGCAGGAACGCGACCACAGAACTGTCCACACCGCCGCTGAGGGCGCACACCACCTTCTTGGAGCCGATGGTCCGCCGTAGATCTTCCACAGTACTTGCCACAAATGACTTCATGGTCCAGACGGGCTTGCAGCCGCAAGAACGAAAGAGGAAGTTTTGCAGTATTTTGGCCCCATTGGGGGTATGGACAACCTCAGGGTGGAACTGAACCCCGAAGAGCTCGGTTTCGCTATGTCGCATGGCGGCCACCGGCGAGTTACGGCTGTGGGCAATGGCGGTGAAGCCTGGGGGGGGTATCTTGATTTTATCGCCGTGACTCATCCATACTTGTTCCCCCTGCCCCCTTGCCCCGTCCAGGCCGTGGAACAGGTCTTCAGAGGAGTCTATGAGAAGTTGAGCCTGGCCATACTCCCGCTTGGCGGCTCGCTCCACCTCGCCTCCCAGCAGGTAGCTCATCAACTGCATGCCGTAACAGATACCGAGCACCGGCACACCAAGATTAAGTACTTCCAGATCACAAACGGGTGCACCTTCGTCCAGTACACAGGCAGGTCCTCCCGAGAGGATAATGCCCTTGGCACCGAACTCCCTTATCTTCGCCATGCCGATGTTAAAAGGGTGGATCTCACAGTACACCTGAGATTCACGCACCCGCCTGGCGATGAGTTGAGTGGTCTGAGAGCCGAAATCCAAGATCAATATTTTTTCAGCGTGAATATCCATCTATTTCCAATCTATCTGATAGTTAGGCGCTTCCTTGGTGATGATTACATCGTGGACATGGCTTTCTTTCAGGCCGGCGGAAGTAATCCGGATGAATTTGGCCTTTTGCCGCAGTTCATCCAAGGTTCCACAGCCAACGTATCCCATGCCTGCACGAAGACCTCCGATGAGCTGAAACACACTCGAAGAAAGTGGACCCTTGTAGGGAACCCGACCCTCTATCCCTTCCGGAACAAGCTTCGCGTCTTCCTCTATATCCTCCTGGAAGTAGCGGTCACGCGCGCCCTCTTTCATAGCGCCCAAAGACCCCATGCCCCGGTAAACCTTGTAGGAACGACCTTGATAGAGAATCATCTCGCCCGGACTCTCATCCGTCCCCGCGAAAATACTGCCAATCATAACCGAGTGTGCCCCGACCGCCAGAGCTTTCACCACATCGCCAGAGTATTTGATGCCGCCATCGGCGATAATCGGCAGCTGGTACTCTTTAGCAACTCTGGCACACTCCGTCACCGCGGTAATCTGCGGCACCCCTACACCTGCGACAACCCTCGTAGTACAGATGGAGCCAGGGCCCACACCGACCTTGATGGCGTCGGCTCCGGCCTCGGCCAGGGTTTTGGCCCCTTCTGCGGTGGCCACGTTCCCTGCTATGATCTCTATCTCTGGAAACTGCCCTTTTATCGCCGGCACACTGTCCACCACCGCCTGGGCGTGGCCGTGGGCAGAATCCACCGCTATCACGTCGACACCCGCATTGACCAACGCTTCAACCCTGGCATCGCGGTCTGGCCCCACACCAACCGCCGCCCCTACCCTTAAACGGCCCAGGCTGTCCTTGCAGGCATTTGGGTATTGCTTGATTTTCATAATATCCTTGATGGTAATAAGACCAAGCAGGTCCCCCGCATCATTCACAACCAGAAGCTTTTCGATCCGGTTCTCATGGAGAAGTATCTTGGACTCTTCCAGGGTGATGCCCTCGGATGCGGTGACCAGGTTCTCTTTGGTCATTACCCCGGCCACTTTCTGATCCAGATTGGTTTCAAAACGGAGATCACGGTTGGTAATAATGCCCACCAGCTTTCGCCCGTCTGCAACGATGGGGACCCCGGAAATGCGGTACTGTTCCATGACCTCGAGCACCTCAGAAATCTTTTGCTCGGGGTGCATAGTGACCGGATCAACGATCATGCCGCTTTCCGATTTCTTGACCTTGTCCACCTCCCGGGCCTGCCGTTCAATGCTCATGTTCTTGTGAATGATACCGACGCCACCCTCACGGGCCATGCTGATGGCAGTGTTCGCCTCGGTAACCGTGTCCATGGCTGCACTCATGAGAGGTATATTCATGGAAATACTGCGGGTTAATTTGGTCCTGACATCCACCTCGTTCGGCAGAACCTTGCTGGCTGCGGGCAGCAACAGCACATCATCAAAAGTGAGTGCAACAGGTATGTCGCTGTTTTTCTGACTCATAAAAAACCCTCTTATAGTATTGAGTATTGAGCTAAATCTACCCTAACGTTGCAGACCCACTCCGAGGAAAAACGCGCTGGAGTGCGCCAGATGTGGTTGCGCACAGGCTCGGTCAGGACGAAGCGTACTTCACCGTACGTGAGATCCTGGCCGAGGCGAGCACAGCCGCAGATGGTGTGCTATAGTGCGAGCCTAGCGATTTTAGCCGGTGTGGGTCTGCAACGTTAGGGTTTAGTAAAGTTACCAGGAAAAAGCTCCTTCTACAACTCCGATATAAAAAAAATCATCCAGCCCCGATTTCTAGCCATTTCCTGGAGAG
>JAUVTM010000101.1 GCA_030601545.1 Syntrophobacterales bacterium | reverse complement strand
CATGATGTCGAGCGGGCTAAGGTCTTTCGTGCTGCCCGCGTAAACAGTCAGAGGGGAAGCCTGGATGCCTACATCGATTTTTTCTCTGAAAACATGGAACTCTTTAACTTCGTCCCTACCAGACGGAACACAGCTAACTATAAACTCTAAGAACGTATAACACATGCCGACATAATGGGGACGTCTATGATTTTATGCTAATTTCTTCTACAAAAGACTAAACTTGTTTTCCTCTGCTATTTTCTCACCACGTAAAGATGATCTACTCACAGCGGACTGGCCTATCTTTAGCTGTTTGGAAATATCAACAGTAGTCATTCCTAGTTCGCGATTGGCCCAAAAACAAACCAGGCTGCGTGCCATCACGGTTCTCGCTTGTTTGCCTGAACGCAGCACATCCTTCGGCGCCATATCTAAAAGTTGCGCAACGCGTTCAACCACCTTGCCAAGATCGTATCCCTGTGCTTCAAGGGAATATCTCCGCTCGAAACGTTCATCGCTGGCATCCAAAACCATCTGAACAAAATCACTATCCCCCAAGATCCGTTCATCACCCTTTAACCGAATGCCTATCTTCCGCAAAGCCTTGAGTTGTTGCCAACCACCTGTGCTTCGAATCAATCCGCCACCTATCAGATCCGGCCGTTTGCCCTCGTCAATCCCTTCTTGCACAAATCCACGATATTCCCTGCGGGCGCGCGCTTTCTTATCGCCAAAAAGACGCAACACGTAGTCAATATTCTGCCAGTCATTTTTCCGCTTGCCCATTATGACGCCATGACCCGCCCAGGGATATTCATCTAAAGCTTTCATGTGAGCGACCAGCCCTGCGCGCAAAGGGTTCAGATGAATATATCGGAGCAGTTCTGTCAGATAAATGTCTTCCTGGCAGAGAATGGATTTGTAACGATTTTGAAATAAATGCCCGTGGCGCCGGTATTTGCGGTTAAATGAGACGGCATAGCCGGTCAACAGTCTGCGCATGACTGTGGCAATGGACACTGAACCAGACCGCAGCAGCAAATGGGCGTGATTCGGCATCAATGCCCAGCCGTAGCATTGGGTTTGAGTGGCCGGCACAATTGTTCCAAGACGTTCTATGAAATTTACCCGATCGGGGTCTTCACGAAAGAGCTTTCTGCGTTCTATACCTCTGACAATAATATGATGTAGTGCTCCGGGAGCATCTATTCTCGCTTTTCTTGGCATGGCTTGCCGATAACATAATCACATCAGAAAGTAAAGCGTAAAATCATAGACGTCCCCTTATTGTCACTATCTCACCAAGAAGCTCCAGAAACTCCCTGCCGTATTTTCTCAAAGTGACCTCGCCCACCCCGACAACCCCCAACAGTTCTTCTGCTGTCCCGGGAATGAGTCTCGCCATTTCTCTCAGGGTTCGATCCTGGAAGATACAATAGGCCGGGAGCCCTTCTTTCCTAGCGATACTTGCCCGTAGCTGCCGCAATCGTTGAAAAACCTCTTTTTCCGCCTCTTGCGTTAGGGGTTCGTCAGCCGGCGTCAGCGCGGCCTTCGAATGAGACAGTGACAGTCGTACTATCTCTTTACCGGTCATGACCTTGTGGCCCCACTCGGTCACAGTGAGGACAGGATAGATCTTTTCACCCTTGGCAAGTCGCTTCTGGGCTACACATCCCTGAGCGATGAGTTCCTGGATCCATTGCCGTACCTGAGCTTGGGTGTGTTCGCTCAGAAGGCCGTGAGTAGAGAGGCGATGGAGGCGAAACTGCAAGAGCAAACGGTCCCTGGAGCCTGTAAGCACTTTGGCGGCCATTATCTGGCCGAAGCGTCCCGTCAAACGGGCAATGCCGCTCAGCACTTTCACCGCCAGAACAGGGTCTGAGCCGGATGTCTCTGGTTGCCGTTGCTCACCGACCTGCCGGCAGACATCGCAGCCGGAGCAGCCATCAGCGCTAGTAGATTCGCCGAAATAGCTCAGCAAGAAGGCCCGGCGACATTCCCTGCTGCCGGCATAAGCCATGACCTGGTCCAGTTTTTCCAATTCATATGCCTTGCGAATTTGGAGCCCCTCGAAGTCGATGTCGAGTTTTTCAGGCTTAGGCCGCTGCAGGATCCGCAGGCCTCTGCCGCGAAAGGGGGGGATATAGGTGACGTCCCCCCGTTTTGCCATGTCTGCCATGACTCTCCTCAACCCCTCCGGTGTAAGGTCGGCCCTGGCCGCGAGGTCGTCGGGGAGGAACTGGGCCCCTTCCAGGAGCTCCTCTTCACTGTAAAGCTGAGCCAGGCAATTGAGCAGATCTTTTTTGGCCCTGGCCCTGGGAGGGAGTTTGCTGAGGAGCGTTTGCGGCGGTTCGTGGAGATAGAGCTCTGCCTGGTTATCGTAGCGCTGCAGCCTCTGAAGCGTACCGGCATCTTCCAAGATTTTGACGCATGAGGCTACCGCCATCTCCGGGATTTTCTCTTCGCCCAGCTCTGAGATTTCACGATAGGTCAGCCAGAGCACGTCCTCAGCGCGTTGTCGCAGCCGGTCATACACGGAAAACACCATCTCACGGGGCGGGTAGCGGGCTTCGATGAAAAACTCCTGTAATCTACGATCGGCAGGGCTGTAGAGAAGCGAACAGGTAGATGGGCCGCCGTCTCGCCCGGCCCGTCCGCTTTCCTGGTAATAGGCCTCGATAGTGCCGGGAAATGTGTGGTGGATTACCGTGCAAATGTCTGACCGGTCAATACCCATGCCGAAGGCATTGGTGGCCACAACCAGGTCAGTGCGGCCTTCCATGAACTCTTCCTGGACCCTAATACGCTCGGCCTCGTCCAAGCCGGCGTGGTAGCCTGTTGCCGGGAGCTGTTGCTGCCGAAGCTTTTTAACCAACTTCTCCACGTTCTTCCTGGTGCCGGTGTAGACTATGGCGGCTCCGGACAGGCTGGCCAATCGTTCCCCCATAATTGCCACTTTGTGCTGCTCATTACTTGCGGCGATAACTTCCCAGAAGAGGTTGCGGCGGTCAAAGCCGGTGATGAACCGCTGCGGCGCCCGCAGTCCCAGCTGTTCGACGATATCGCTGCGGACCTTCTCCGTGGCCGTAGCAGTGAGTGCAATTGTCTGGGGGTGGTCAAAACGTTTGAGGACTTTTCCTATTTTGAGGTAATCCGGTCTGAAATCGTGACCCCATTGGGAGATGCAGTGGGCCTCATCCACAGCCACCATGGTGAGACTGGTGTGTTTCAGGGCCTCCTGGAAAAGACGGTTGCGTAGCCTTTCCGGGGAGACATAGACTAATTTGAACTCGCTGTTCGCCATTCGTTTCACAGTCTCCTCCTGGTCCCTGAGCCCCATGAGGCTGTGAATGGCCGCAACCGGTAAGTCCAAGACCCTGAGGGAATCCACCTGATCCTTCATCAGGGCAATGAGCGGTGAGATCACCAGGGTAAGGCCGGGTCTGAGAAAGGCGGGAATCTGGTAACATAAGGACTTACCCCCGCCGGTAGGCATAATCACCAGGGCGTCCTCCCCGGAGAGGACGGATTCCAGGATCTCCTCCTGTCCAGGGCGGAACTGGCGGAAGCCAAACACCCGGTTCATGAAAGACGGGACTGCGCCCGACGGGTCGGCGGCGAAATCATACTCAGTTGTCATTGGTCTCCATGGTATTGAGCAATTTCCTGAGCCTTGTGATGGTACCCAGCAGCTTCACGTTATGAGGATGGAGATGGTAAGCTTCCTCCAGCAGGTCGAGAAATTCCTCAAGTCGCCCCAGGCTGTTATAGATTTTTTCCAGTGTACCTTTCACATAGTAATCGGAAGGGTCCTGATGGAAAGCCTGGCCCAGGCATTCTAGGGCCTGATCATGCTCCCCCAGGTTTATGAATTGGAAACTCCAGGTAGCGTCTTCCGGAGTTTCCGGATGGAAACTAACTAATGGTAATCATCGCTTTTTTTGCACAGAATCGCAAGAATTACTTATATCCTTCCAGAAGGACTCCTCAATCGCTTCCAGTTCGAGGGCGGCCTCCTCCCATTCTTGGTTCTGTGCCTCCAGGGTGCGCTTCAATTCGTGGTATTCAAGGTGTAGTTCTTTGAAAAAGCCACCATTTTCGTAGGTATCGGGTTGGGCCAGAAGGTGGTTCAATTCATCCAGCCGGCCGGTGAGTTTCTCAATTCTCTGTTCCAAGTTTTCAAGCCTCCGAGTAAGCGGGGCTTTCTTGCGATGGAGCTCATTCCGCCAATTTGCCTCCAGCCTTTTCTGTTCTTTAGATTTCTTAGTTCCTGAACTGGGTTCACTCCTGTACGATTCGGTTTCCGGTAAAGGTGATGGTGATTGTAATCTCATTTTCCAGATTTCCTGGTAGTCGTCGTAGTTTCCGTGGAACATGTCCACCCGGCCATTTGCAATTACCAATATCTTATTGGCGACCCCGTTGATAAGGTGGCGGTCATGACTCACCAGACAGATGGCGCCTTCGTATGTCTCCAGGGCTCTCTCAAGAACACGCCGGCCTTGAATGTCCAGATGGTTGTTGGGCTCATCCAGCAAGAGAAAATTGGCTTGCTGCACCAGGATTTGACAGAGAAGGAGCCTACTTCGTTCACCACCGCTAAGCACCGATACTAGCTTGTCCACCTCATCCTTGCGAAAGAGGAAGCCACCCAGCAGGTTGCGCAGACGTCCCTGGCCCAGGTCACCAGCGACAGACTGAAGGGATTCCAGGACTGTCTGCTGCGGATTAAGGAGTTCCAATTGCCGTTGGGCGAAATAAGCGATACTTGTCCCAGAGCCGAGTAAGAGTTGGCCACTATCTGGAGTTAACACTCCCGCCATTAACCTCACCAATGTGGTCTTGCCGGCTCCATTTGGACCGATGAGTGCAAAACGATCACCACGCTGAATGGTGAGGTCGATATCACTCACTACTGGTTGATCGCCATAGCCTTTGGAAACTTTCTTTAATTCCAACACTATCTTGGCAGCGCGGGATGGCGGTGGAAAGGTGAAAGAAAACCGGTCAGGCGAGGTCGGAGGCGCAATCAGCTCCATTTTGTCAATCATTTTAAGACGTCCTTGCACTTGCTTGGCCCGGTCCTTGCGCGCCCGATTGCGATCAATAAACCGCTTGATTTGACGAATCTGTTCCTGCTGATGGCGGTAGGCAGCCCATTGACTCTGCAGTTTTTTTTCTTTTTCTTTCAGGTAGCGCTGGAAATTTCCCGGATATGAGGTCAGTCGTCCATTTTCCAGCTCCAGGAGCCGGTGGACAACGCGATCGAGGAAAACCCGGTCATGGGAGACGAGCATGAGCGATGATGTGGTCCGAACAAGATACTCTTCCAACCACACAAGTGAATCTAGGTCAAGATGATTGGTTGGCTCGTCCAGTAGGATCAGGTCCGGTTCCGCCAGTAGGATGCGAGCGAGAGCAACACGCATGGCCCAGCCACCACTCATCTCCTCCACCGGCCGCTCCATATCCTCCTCACTGAAGCCGAGCCCGGCGAGTACCTTGCGGGCCCTGGCAGCGAGATCGTAGCCGCCGAGCCTGTGGTACTCTTCAAGTAGACGACTTTGACGTTGTGCCGCTGCCGTCAATTCAGCTTCAGGCAGAGGCAGCTCCAGTTGGTCGGCCAGCAGAGAGAGCTCCGCTTCAATGGTCTGAACCTCCTCTGCCACATCCATGACTTGGTCCAGAACCGTCCTGCCACGAAAGTGAAGAACATCCTGGGGGAGGTAACCCAGACGAAGGTGTTTGGGTCTAGAAATCTGACCTTGATCAGGGTGTTCGAGACCGAGGAGGAGCTTGAAGACCGTGCTTTTTCCGGAGCCGTTGGCGCCGATGATACCAACACGTTCGCCAGCGTTTACCTGGAAGGAACAATCCGCTAGGAGGTCTTGTTTTGCAAAGGATTTGCTTACATTGAAGAAAGAAATCATTTTCTTAGCTATCAGCGTTCAGCCGTCAGCGATAAGCTTTTGGTTTTCAACTTCTTAGTGATTTAAGAAATTCCCGTAGGGCCGGTCTCCGTACCGGCCAACAACGGAATGATTCGCTTTTGAATATTTCCATGAGGCGGGTGCAGTGACCCGCCCTACGAAACTTCAGTTAATTCATCCGCTAAGTACCCTCTCCGAGCCGGAGGCCTTTACAAAAGGGGGATATTTTATAGGGGCGGGGTTTAACCACGCCCGCCTACATATGTTTGCGAAGCAAAATCCATAATCGATTTATTCATTTTGCGGAAAGCTACTTAAAATATTTTTCAACTAGACGCAAATAGAGTTCAACCCCCAGCGGGAGCACGTCTTCATCCAGATCAAAGCGAGAGGTGTGCAGCATATGGGTAATACCCTTGACTTCATTTGAACAGCCAAGTTCGTAGCCAGCTCCAGGACAGCGTTCCAGGAAATAAGCAAAGTCCTCACTGCCGAACTTGGGCTGGCGGATGATTACTTTATCCTCTCCGAGCATCTCTGCTGCTGTCTCGGCGACGAAGCGGCTAATCGGCTCGTGATTTCTCATTATTGGATAACCATCTCCAAAAGTAATCTCACCGCTGAGACCATAGGCCTGACAGATATTTTGGACCAATTCCTCTAGGCGGCTCATCGCCAGCTTGCGCACATCTTCGTTGAGAGCACGAATTGTTCCTCCAATGGTGGTTTTCTCGGGAATAACATTGGTAGCAGTGCCCGCCTGAACCTGGGTGACGCTGATGACGAGACCCTGGCTGGGATCGGTGTTGCGACTCACAATAGACTGAATAGCTGTGATGAGTTGAGCGCCGCCGAAAATTGGATCTCTGCTCAGGTGGGGGTATGCTGCGTGGGCACCCTGGCCAGTTATATTGATAAAGAAAGCGTCCGCAGAGGCGCACGCTTCCCGGAGATAGATACCCACCGTGCCGAAAGGTATGAGGGGAGCAACGTGGGCGGCAACTATCCTATCCACCTTTGGGTTCTCAAGAACGCCATCAGTAATCATTTCTCTGGCGCCGTGTCCACCCTCCTCCCCTGGCTGGAAAATGAACTTGACTTGACCCGTTAGATGGCTCCGTAATGCAGACGATGATGCCAGCACCCGGGCCACACCGAGTGCCATAGTCATGTGGGCATCATGGCCACAAGCGTGCATAAATCCAGGCGTGCGCGAGCAGTAATCCGCACCGGTTTCTTCCTGAATAGGGAGGGCATCCATATCAGCGCGGATAGCGAAAGTCTTACCGGGGGAAGTACCGCGTAACAGACCGACCACTCCAGTTCCACCAATTCCGGTCTTGACCTCAAGGTCAAAGCTATGGAGGTGCTCTGCAACCTTAGCAGCTGTTCTGGTTTCTTTGAAGCGTGGCTCCGGATGTTTGTGGAAATCACGGCGCACTTCTCGGAGCCATCCCTCAATTTCTTTCACTTCGGGTCTTATCATT
>JAUVTM010000057.1 GCA_030601545.1 Syntrophobacterales bacterium | reverse complement strand
GGCGGCACTGATGAAGCCGGCCCTGGTCTTGGGGTGTCGGCCCACCATGACATTTTCCAGCACCGTCATCCGATCAAATAGCTCGACATTCTGGAATGTCCGCGCAATACCACGCTCGACCACCTGGTGTGTTACCAAGCCATTCAACGTGTGGCCATTAAAGTAGATGACGCCACCGTCCGCTGCATAGAAGCCGGTGATGAGGTTGAACAGGGTGGTCTTGCCGGCACCGTTGGGTCCTATGATGCCCTTTATCTGCCCTGTGCGGACCTCAAAACTCACCTCTCGCACAGCATGAATGCCGCCAAAAGACTTGGAGAGATTTTCCATTTTTAGAAGCGGTTCAGTCATCCCTTCTGCCACCTTCCCTCCGCTCAAATTAACCCGTAGCAATCGCCTACGGACAGAGAATTAACCACGAAGGTCACAAATAAATTATTGCCTAAATTGAGCGATTCTTTTCCCCCTCCCCCTAACCCCCTCCCGCCAGGGGAGGGGGGATTTATCAGTGTTACCAAATACTTCCCTCCCCCTTGACGGGGGAGGGTCAGGGTGGGGGTGATCCAACCTATCGGGTGAACGCCCCTTTCCTTCGTGGTGCAATTACATCCTGTTCTTCACCTGGTCTAAATAGGTCCTTCAGCAATACCACGCCGGAAGCGATATTTCTCCCAGAGGTCCAGCGCACCCCGCGTCAGTCCCTGGGGCATGAAGATCAGCACTACCATGAGGATCAGCCCGAATATGACGATATCAAAGTCGTGGAACACGGCCAGCACTTCCGGGAGCATCGTAAGGGTAGCGGCCCCGAACACCGCCCCCCAAATACTGGCCATACCTCCCACCACAACCATGGTCACCAGCTTGATGGAAAACATGAAATCAAACGAGCTGGGGCTAATGAAAGTGATGAAATGGGCATAAAGACTTCCGGCCACTGAGGCGTAGATGGCACTCACCACAAACACCCAGATCTTCAGCCGGGCGGTATAGATGCCAGAAGCACGCGCCGCCGGCTCGCTGTCGTGAATGGCGCGCAACGCCCTGCCCACCCGCGAGTCGACGATATTGAGACTGACAGCTATGGCCCCCAGCGTAATTCCCCACACCAGATAGAAGTAGGTTCTGGGCTCGTCAAGAACCATGTTTCCTATACTGAGCCTTGGAATGCCTACCAAACCTGACGGGCCACCTGTGAGCCAAACCAATTCCTTGAAACAGATGTAGACAATGATGCCGAAGCCGAGCGTGGCCATGGCCAGATAGTAGCCGGTGAGTTTGAGTGCAGGCACACCCACCATCAAAGCTACCACAACCGTAAGAACAACAGCCATCACCATGGCGGGCCACGGCGACAACTTGTAAGTAGCAGTGAGGATCCCCGAAGTGTATGCCCCAAGCCCAAAAAAGGCCGCATGCCCCAGACTGATCTGACCGGCATAGCCCATCAGTAGGTTGAGCCCCACCACCAGCAGGGTGTGGATGCCAATGAAGATCATCACAGTGAGGTAGTAACGGTTTGTCACCACCAAAGGCACCAGTGCCAGCAGCAGACCAAAGCCACCAACTTGGAACCATTTATATTTCAGAAACCGAATCAATCCGGGTGCTCCACCGGGACACTCTCGCAAAATGATCTAAAATGCCTAAAGTGCCTAAAATGTCTAAAATGAACTAAAGAAATCAAAGAATCCAATAGCCAGAAGTTGGTTAAAATTGCATATCACAATGATTAAGATTTGAGTGTTCAGATTTCAGTTTTTTTTCTTCACTGACACCTGACACCCGACACCTGAAACCTTTAATTCTGCAATCATAGATCTCAAATCTACAATCTAAAATCTGCCCCTAAAACCTCTTCACTTCCTTGGCGCCAAGAAGGCCACTCGGCCTAATAAATAGAACTAAGAGCAAAACAAAAAATGCAATGGCATCTTTGAATCCAGAGCTGATAAGACCGGCACCCAGCGCCTCCAAAACCCCCAAAAGGAAACCACCGAGAATGGATCCGAGACTGCTGCCCAGGCCACCCAAAACCGCAGCACAAAAGCCTTTGAGGCCAAGCATGATTCCCACATCGTAGCCGCACAAGGTAATGGGAACAATGACGATGCCGGCAGCGGCCCCGATGGCTGCACTCAGGGCGAACGAGACCGAAACCATGCGGTTTACACCAATACCAACCAGGCCGGCGGCTCGCCGGTTGAAGGCACATGCACGCATGGCCTTGCCCGTTATGGTGCGCTTATAGAAAAACTGGAGACCAGCCATGACCACCACCGCCACTCCGAGTACCCAGAGGCTTTGAGGTATTAGGGTAGCACCGCCAAAATGGATGGGGGTGGAACCGGTGAATGGTCTGAGTCCCAGGGAATCTTTCCCCCAGAACATCATGGCCACGCCCCGAAGAAAGATTGAGGCACCAACTGTGATGATGATGAGGGCAATGGGATTTGAACTCTTGGCAGGCCGGATGGTAAACCGTTCCAGAGCGATGCCCACCAGGGTTACCGCCAGGACTGCCAACAGAAAGCTAAAACCAAGTGGCAGGGGACTAATGCCGTCAAGCCATATTACAGCCATGCCGCCAAGCATGACAAACTCGCCCTGGGCGAAGTTGATGACCTCGGTGGAATTGTAGATGATGGTAAAACCCAGGGCGATAACCGCGTAGATGGCACCGTTGGTGATACCGGAGATAACATATTGCAGAATCTGGCTGCTTAAGTCCATGTCCGCATCTGGAGTGCCTAAAGCAATCGAATACCTCAAGGTGGATTCACTGCGTTTAATCCACCCTACATCTGAACCACAGAGAGCACAAAGAGCACAGAGGGGGTAAAGGGAAAATCATAGAGGTTGTGGACAATATTTCCTTTGTGAACTCCGTGTCCTCTGTGGTTAAAATCCCCCCCCGTGACCACGTGCCACTTTACTGAATAACCTGCCAGTCGCCGTTCACGATCTTCACCACAACGAAGGCCTCTTCTTTGTTGAGACCATTGTGATCGTGAGATGAAAAACGGAAAATACCGCTTATTCCCACATGGTCGGTGATATTTTCAATTTGATCGCGAATCTTGGCCCGATCAGCCCCTGCCTTTTCAAGGGCTTGAGCCAGAATCTGTAGACCATCCCAGGCATAACCGCCAAAACCCGAAACTGCAATTTTGTATTTTGCCTCATAGTCGGCGATGTATTTCAGCAGTGTTGGCTTCTGGGGGTCGGTGTCAGGCAGAACATCAGCAACGAGGATTTTGCCGGTGGGTAGAATAATGCCATTGGCTGCTTCGCCGGCCAGTTGAATAAACTTCTTGGAGGCAACACCATGGCTCTGATAGAGGGGGATCTTGATAGCAAGCTGCCGCATGTTCTTGGCAATCACCGCCGGACCGGGATTGGTCCCCCAACAAATGATGGCCTCCGGCTTCAGGGTTCGAATCTTGGTGAGCTGTGGGGTCATGTCCGTGTCTTTCGGCCCGAACCTTTCGTCGGCGACGATCTCATAGCCGTAGTCCGATGCTTGCTGAAGCAACTGCTGCCTACCACTAGCGCCAAAGGCATTGCCCACAGTGAGAATGGCAATCTTCTGGACCCCCTGTCCTTTCATATATTCATAGATCTTAGCCACTGCCATTACATCGGTTTGAGGTGTCTTAAAAACCCAGCTCTTTACCGGGGTGGTGATTTTTACCGAAGCTGCGCAGGAAATGAGGGGCACCTGGGCCCTTTCCACGATCGGAACCACGGCCAGGGTTGTGCCACTCCGTGAGGGGCCCACTATTGCCAGGACATTGTCTTTCTCGATCAGCTTGTTGGTGTTGAGCACCGCTTTAGTGGCGTCCCCTTCGGTATCGTATATGACCAGTTCTATGGGATGGCCGTTGACACCGCCTTGTGCATTGATCTGTTCTGCCAGCAATTCCATCGAATTGCGTTCCGGCTCACCAAGAAACGATGCCGGGCCGGTGATGGCAAAAATACCGCCGATCTTGTATGTAGCCTTGGGCTCCTCTTTCTTGGCGCAACCACTCCATGTCAAAGTCGTCGCCAGCAGCAACACTGCCAAAATCTGAATTTTTCTGACCTTACCTCTTTTCATGATCTACTCTCCTCCCTCTCCACTGTTCAAATGACTAGAGTTCATGTGGCCATGGGACAAGAAAATCACACCACAAAGTACACAAAGAGCACAAAGTATTAATTATTAGGTAGTCAACATTAATCTGGTGGTGATTTCTTGGGATGATCTCCCACAGCAAAAAACGAACTTGCAGATCTTCCTGCCCGGGAATCTCTGGTCTTTCTTGGAATTTAATAGCCCCCGTTTCTCTTTGTGGCCTTTGTGCCCTTGGTGGTTAAAACTTCCCCGGAAACTCTTAACAGCAGCTCTTACATGGCGTAGAGTTTCTGTCCTGCGATGACCGTCACACCATTTTGCATCAGCACATCCACGGCATTATCAATGTCATCGAATCGGAAAATGATAACCGCGTTCTGGCCGCTTTGCTGGACGAAGGCATACATGTACTCCACATTGATACCGTTCTCAAAAAGAATTTGCAGAATGTTGTTTAGACCCCCTGGCCGGTCCTCCACCTCCACAGCCACGACCTCGGTTCTACCCACGGTAAACCCATGTTCTTTGAGAACTTGTTTAGCTTTCTCATGGTCGTTGACAATCAACCGCAGGATACCGAAATCAGAGGTATCGGCTAAAGCCAAAGCCCGGATATTGATACCTGCTTTGCCCAAGACTCCGGTAACCTCCGCAAGTCTTCCAGCCTTGTTCTCCAGAAATATGGAGATCTGTTCAACTTTCATGGTCTCCCTCCTCTTGCCTGGGCTTATATTCATTCCTAAATCTTTCTCTTGTCTATTACCCTTACAGCCTTGCCTTCGCTACGTTGAATGCTCTTGGGCTCTACCAGCTTAACCTGGGCAGAAACACTCAACATTTCTTTAATGTTCTTTTCCAGCTTACGTTCCATGTTCTGTAAGTTCTTGACCTCATCCGAAAAAACCTTCTCGTTCACCTCCACCTTCACAGTAAGTGTGTCCAATCTGCCCTCGCGATCAACCTCTAATTGATAGTGAGGTTCAATGCCATCAATTTCCATAATGACGCTTTCGATTTGGGAGGGGAACACATTAACACCGCGAATGATGAGCATATCATCACTGCGACCCTGGACTCGCCCCATACGGACGATGGTCCGTCCGCAACGGCAAGGTTCAGGATACAGAACCGAGATATCGCGGGTTCTGTAGCGGATAACTGGAAATGCCTCTTTGGTGATGGTGGTAAAGACCAACTCCCCTGGAGTACCATAGGGCAGGACCTCTTCGGTATCCGGATCGATAATTTCAGGAATAAAATGGTCCTCGAAGATGTGGAGCCCATTTTGGGCCTCGATGCATTCCACCGAAACTCCCGGACCTATAATTTCACTGAGGCCATAAATATCCATGGCCTTCATGTTCAGCTTCCGTTCAATCTCCTCCCGCATCTGCTCGGACCAGGGTTCGGCCCCGAAAATGCCGGCCTTGAAGTTGAATGCGCGAAAATCCACCCCCATTTCTTCGGCCACCTCGGCAATCAACAAAGCATAAGAGGGTGTGCAGGTGAGGATTGTGGGGCCAAAATCCGTCATGATCATCACCTGCCTTTTGGTGTTGCCCCCTGAAATGGGAATAACCGAGGCGCCCAACTTTTCGGCACCGTAGTGAAAGCCGAGACCACCAGTGAATAGGCCAGAGCCGTAAGCGTTGTGAAGCATATCTCCCCTGGTGGCGCCCCCTGCCATGAGGGTTCTCGCCATGAGTTCAGACCAGGTCTGGATGTCCCGGGCTGTGTAGCCCACCACGGTTGGCTTCCCAGTGGTACCCGAGGAGACGTGGATTCGAACTACATCGTCCATGGGCACCGTGAACATCCCAAAGGGGTAGCTGTCCCGCAGATCGTCTTTGCAGGTAAACGGCAGCCTGCGTAGATCGTCAAGGGAACTCACATCATCAACCTTTACGCCAACCTCATCGAACCGCTTCTTGTAAAAGGGAACTGTATTGTACACTCTGGTGACCGTTGTTTGCAGTCGTCTCAGTTGAATAGCCTCTAGAGCCTCCCTGGGCATGGTTTCATATTCTTCATTGTAAATCATAACCTCTCCCTCTCAATCAGAATCTGTATTAACCGCTTCGTCCACCCCATAGATTTTAGAGCAAAACGGTGGTTCAAAAGGAAAATTTCAACGACAAACTCACCGAAGGCGCTCGGGGTTGATCGAAACTAATCTTTCCGTAGGGGGCAAGACGCTCTTGCTGTCTCCGTTCTTCCCGATCATTGTATTTATGAGCCACATTTACAGCGCTGTAGATATTGCCACCATAAAAAGCAGCGGTGACCACAGCTAGTCCTACTCCTAACCCCTCATGGTCCTGGTTGAAAGCCTCATACGTGGCCCACGCAAATGCACCGGTAAATACGAATGCTATGGCTGCATCACGGGGTCGATCGCAGTAAAGGTGACCCGCACCGGGTAAGAGCGCTGCCAAAAAACCAGCCAGAGAAGGATCTTTCCGTTTTGCTTCTGACTCCTCTGCTACGATCTGCTGCACTTTTTTCGCTCTAGCATAAAACAAATCCTCATTTCCCACCTGGCTCAGAGCTTGGTCAGCTTCCAACCAACGACCTTCTTTGGCGTAACTGAGACCGATAAGATACCAGGCCTCTGCCACTAAGGGTCTTCCTGGTTGATCTTCAATGATGGCCCCATACTCCTTCCTGGCCTCTTCTCCCCGACCCAACTTACCCAGAGTTCGAGCTTTCAGAAAACGAGCCTCCCATTGAAGGGAACTCTGAGGGTAGTCACGCAGGAAAGCATTTACTGCTTCCAGAGCCTGGCGCCAGCGTTTACCACGGAAGTAGCATTGAACAATTCGTAGGGCGGCATTCTGTGCTTGGGGATTATCAGGATAGAGGAATAGAAAGCGCTGGTATTCTCCAATAGCTCTAAAGTACTCTTGCTCGGAAAAAAGATGATGGGCGAATTCCAGCACCTGTTCCGGGGAAAATTCCATGGGATGTAAGGGCGACTGGGCTTGGGCAGAAATCCCTGAACCCAGAAACATCGTCACTGCGACAGCTAGCAGCAACAAGCCTACGAAAACATGATGAGGTCTTCCCGGTCGTACGCAGCCTGACTTTGGAGTCATGGTCTGTGATCCTGGGTTCAGCAAAAAAGCCGCGGGTTCCGGCTAACCCACGGCCTCAAAACAGAAAAACCATGGGCTTGCTTCCCTGTCCGCCCAAGGAAATTCTGGTTC
Organism: Syntrophobacterales bacterium; assembly: GCA_030601545.1. Taxonomy (GTDB): domain Bacteria; phylum Desulfobacterota; class Syntrophobacteria; order BM002; family BM002; genus BM002. The sequence goes on along the minus strand of JAUVTM010000057.1, from coordinate 2,179 downwards.
TTCCGGTTTTTGCCAAGGTAGCCATGCACCGCGCTCCCCGCAACACCACTAGTATCAAGGGCAGGGTGGGCTGCGAAACAAAGAGCATTCGAGCAACCGCTTCTTCCCATGGCCGTGTGGAAAACCGAGGTTTGAGCTTGCGGGATGACTCTCCAACAACCCTAAGACTGCAACATTGATAGCTGCGACTATGCTGCTTTGTGGAGTAGGTCACCCTGTCCTTACTGCATTCGCCGGATGCTACCTTGGCAAAAACCGGAAGAACCGAAATTCTTGATTCAACCAATTACCCCTGTTTCTTAGGGTTTTCAGCCTGTCGCCAGCGTCGAAGCTTTATCCTAATCCACTCTCCAAATATGAAGGCCGGGCTTTCATTGAGGTAGTTGTCATAGTGGGTCATTGCTTTTTGCTTATCGCCAATGGCCTCATAGACCCTGCCAAGATAAAGCTGAGCCTGAGCTTGATACACCTGGGCCCCCTCACTGGCCAGACGCTGATAAACTTCCACGGCTTCCTGCCACGATTCCTTGGCCTCATAAGTTTCTCCCAAACTCTCCAAAGCCTGGTCATAGAGAGGATGGGTAAAATCTGTGCGCTGGAGAAAATCAGTGTAGCGAGAGATTGCTTTTTCGTAGTCACCTTCCTGGAAGTAGATGTTACCCAGATCCATGAGGGCGTTGGTCGCCACAGTAGTGGAGTCGTAACGTTGTTTTACCTCCTCCAGCTTCGCCGTTGCCATTGTATAATCTACAGCACCAGCATTGCCAGAGGATTCGACCGGATAGAGAGAAAGAGCTTCCTCGTAAAGACCTCTGGCCTTTGTTTCCCGGCTGGCCTTAAACCAAAAAACTGCACCAGTGATTAAGATGAGAACAGCAACGCCCGCCAATACTCCAACTACAATCCGTATGTTATCCTGACACCAGGCTAAGATCCTGCTGCCGAATGTTAAGAATTCTTCAGTCTTCTTGAGCTCTTTTCTCCGGATTTTTCTTTTCGCCAAATCATCGCCTCCCGGTTTAAATCGTGTTTGTTAGCAAGAAGGAGTTGTTCTGTCAAGCGCTTGGCGCTATGCTCTTAGCTTCCCCTAAGAGAGATCCGCCCACCTGATTGACAAGAGCCCAGATAACATCCAAAGGCAACTGCTGATCCACCGAACCGTCGAAAGTCACCACCACCCTCGCCGGAAATTCTTCATCTCCAAGCCAAAGAATGTAGCCAAGGGGAATTTTCGGCAGAGGCCAAAGTCGAAAAGAGACATCACCGAAATCAGTCTCTCCCCCGCCGAGGCGCAACCCTACTTCAAGAAAGGTTTGAGCATCATGACCGAAGCGTTTTTCCAATGGCCGGGTGAACAGAGCATGAGGCCCTCTGAAAAAAAAGTCTCCCCCTTTAATTTCACTTCCGGTCACCATCCGGCCAGTCAGACCGATGGGCCGAGCGCGAAGCAGATAGGTTAACAAGACAAGATAAAATTGAAAGGAGAGTCGTTTGGGGCCATCGTCTCCGCAACATTCAATCAGGCGCGATTCAGGATAACACCCGTAAGTCTGGTGCAAAAATGGGATCTGGTAACAGCTCTGAACCTCATCATAACGCACAGAGGCATGAGCACATATCTCGTTCACGTCTCTGGACAGAAGCTCGCTCCATAAACTGGGATCGATCTCCGCAGGGTCCTCGTAAATTCCCCTCCCCTTTTTACTCAAATCACTCATTTACACACTTTCAACCGGTCAACTGTCATTGCCAACGTAGTCACCCCGCTCCGTTAGTTCAAATCGCGGCTAACCTTCGACAGGCTCCCCGGGACTACGCCCGGGACAGGCAGGTCGGGGAAAGCCGCTCCCACAAAAGAATCTCTTCCTTCTTCTTGTTTTGAAATCCGCAATCCGCAATCCGCAATCCGAAATATACGCGCTGTCTTCTGACCTCCGACCGCTGCCTCCTACTGGTCCTCACCAGTAGTGGGCAGTTGTATGACACCATCATTAATGCTTTCTAGTACTCGACTGACGACTCTTGCAGCTTCTTCTTCGTAATCCCCTGGCACCAGAATGGCACCCCAGCCCATTTGCGTTACAAAAAGACCATCATAAGCGGTCTCTTCAAAGCGGCGAAGTAGCACTGGTATATTCTCCTGACGCAGTGCCTGAACCAACAGATCAGCCTCAAAACG
>JAUVTM010000200.1 GCA_030601545.1 Syntrophobacterales bacterium | reverse complement strand
AAATACAAAGCGACATCCGCCTTCCCGCCAGCATCAGCCCTCAATATAGCAGCAATGAAGTGAAAAATCATTTGACAACAATAGTTCCCGCTGAATTTACCTTCAGGCATTATATTTGCAATTCCCAGTAACACTTTCGTCATATCCTTTGGAGTCCGTCATAATGAATGATCGCCATGACCAAAAAGAGCAACCAAAAGGTGACTACCTTAGACTATGCCAACGTATTGCTGAACTGGAAGGCATAGCTAGCCAGCTTGAGATAGACGAGGAGAAGCTTCCAGAGGAAGAGCGGCACTGCACCTTGGCTGAGGCTATAAACGACGGTCTGGCAATGATCGACGAAAACATGCGGATTACCTTTGCTAACAATCGATTCTGCGAAATCATGGGCTACTCTCGCGACGAGATTATCGGGCGTTCAGCCTCTGACTTCCTTACTGAGGCCGACAAGAAAATCTTTGCAGAACAGATTTCTAGAAGAAAGACAGGCAAACGTGATCAATACGAGCTAGCATTGATCCGAAAAGATGGACAGAAGACATTCGTACTTATGTCACCAAGGCCGATTTTTTCTTCGGATGGCCGCTTTAAGGGTAGCATTGCGGTGGTCACCGATATCACCGATCGCATACGGGCCGAAGAAAAATTACTGAATACCACTCAGGAACTTGAAGTACGGGTGCAGGAACGTACCGCCGACCTTCAGAACTCAAACGAAGAGTTACGTCTAGAAATCGCCGAGCGCAAGCGAGCTGAGCAGAAACTACGCGAGTCCAAGGAATTGTTCGAAAAAGTCTTTGTGAGTCAGCAGGATGCTCTTTTTATTTTGGACGCTTCCGTACCACCCAGCATTATAGACTGCAACCCAGCTGCCGCTGAGGTGTTTGGTTACAATCGCCAGGAGATGCTGGGCCATACAACGAATTTCTTGCACGTGGACGAATCATCATTACGAAAGTTCCAAGACCATATCTATCCCAGAATAAATGAGCTCGGCTTTTTGCATTTAACCGAGTTCGAGATGAAACGAAAGAATGGTACGGTCTTTCCCACTGAACACACCATACAAATACTCGAAGACGAACAAGGAGAGCGTGTTGGTTGGGTTAGTCTGATCCGTGATATCACCGACCGCAAGAAAGCGGAGGAGGAAAGAAGGAAGCTGGAGACCCAGCTACTCCACGCCAAGAAAATGGAGGCCATATCTACCTTGTCTGGCGGGGTTGCTCAAGAACTCAGCAACTTATTTCAAGCAGTGCATGGTTACGTTGAACGTCTCATGTGGGGCAAAGAGCAGGATGATCCAAGATACCAGGAACTGTTGGAGATAACGAACGCAGCCTTCCGGGGTGCTGTCCTGTCAAGGCGGCTACTTGCTTTCAGCGGCATCATAGAGAGCAAGAAACAACCGATTGACTTAAACCAAGAAATAAAAAAGACTCACAGATTGTTGAGTAGAACCATGCCAGAGACAATCGAGCTTGAGCTCCATTTGGCGAAGGAGCTTACCATCATTAATGGAGACCCCAACCAGATTGAACAAGCCATACTGGCCTTGGCTGTCAACGCCCGAGATGCCATGCCGGGGGGAGGAAAAATTGTCATCGAAACAAAGAGGATGATTTTAGACCAGGATTTTCGTCGAACTCACGCTGGAGCTGCAATGGGAGAGTGTGTGCTTATCACCTTATCTGACACCGGTCCGGGTTTGGGCCAAGAAACTTTGGAACACGTTTTTGACCCCTTCTTTTCCAAAGAAGATCTGAGTGAGGAAACAGGTATGGGGTTATCCATGGTCTATGGAATCGTCAAAAACCATGGTGGCTACATATCATGCTCCAGTGAACCCGAGGTTGGCACTACTTTCAATATCTACTTGCCGGTAACCGAAAAAAAAGTGGAAGCAAAGAATCCGTGCCCAAAGGGGCTTTCGGCTGCCCCCTGAGGAGGCTTCAATGGTCTTTCCTTAATGCGAGAGTCTCCTGGAGTAATGGAGTGGTGGAGTAATGGAGCATTGCAAAATATCAAATTCTAAGCACCAAGTCTCAGGGTTTCAGGTGTCGGGTGTCAGGTGTAATTGAGATACCAGGTGTCAGGTGTCAGGTGTCAGGATAAAGAAAAAATACAAACTGAAACCTGAAACCTGAACACTGAAACCTCCATCTGTCCTGAACACTGAAACCTGAAACCTCCACAAAAGCTCGCCATCTTTACCGACAAAGCCATTCAACGCTGACCTGGCCCTAAGGACCAGGCTTTCGATGTTGAACAAATTAACCTCGTTCAAACCAACCAAGAACACTCAACATTCATTGCCAGTCTTATCCCTTGTTATTTCGTGCCTGGCGGTTACAATAAAAGATGTCCTGGAATCATATTTTACTAGTCGAAGATGACGATTCCCTGCGCCTCACCCAGGCCATGTACCTGGAGCGTGAAGGCTTTCAGGTAACTGCTGTTGGCAGCGGTGCTGAGGCAGTGAACCGCATTGCCGCCGATCAATATCAAGCGGTGGTCACCGACCTCCGGCTGGATGAGATTGATGGTCTCGAGGTTCTGGCAGCTGTCAAGGAGCGGTCTCCAGAGACGGAAGTAATCCTCATCACCGGCTTCGGGTCAGTTGACACCGCTGTTGAAGCCATGAAGTCCGGAGCTTACGACTATCTTACCAAACCGGTCGATCCTGACGATCTTGTACTCACCTTGAAAAAAGCAGTTGAGCGGCGGCAGTTACGCCGTCAAGTTGCCTACCTCCAGAAAGAGGTAGCAGAGCAGGCAGGACTGGGCCACATTGTCGCAGCTAGCTCCGAGATGCAGCAGATTATGACACTCGTTCAACAGGTTTCCCAAAACGACGCCACCGTGCTCATCGAAGGAGAGAGCGGTACCGGAAAGGAACTAATGGCCAAGTATATTCATCACACCGGCCATAGGGCTGGTGGCCCGTTTGTGGCAATCAACTGTGGTGCTCTTCCCGAAAATCTTCTCGAAAGCGAACTGTTTGGTCACGTCAAAGGCTCTTTCACCGGCGCCATCAAGGACAAAAAAGGTCTGTTTGAGGTTGCTGATGGTGGCACCCTCTTCCTTGATGAAATCGGTGAAACCAGCCCCGGCTTCCAGGTCAAACTCCTGCGTGTCCTGGAAGATGGCACCTTTCGACGGGTTGGCGGCACCACCGAGCTCCGGGTCAATGTGCGGATTATCGCAGCCAGCAATAAGGATCTGAGCCGTTTGGTCCAGAAAGGACAATTCCGCCGGGACCTTTACTATCGCCTCAAAGTAATACCCATTCACCTGCCGCCACTCCGGAAAAGACCGGCAGACATTAGGCCGTTGGCAGAGCATTTCGTATCCCACTACACAGACCGCATGGGTCGGAGACAGAGCTCCCTCTCGCCGGAAGCAATAAAGAGGCTGGAGTCCCACTCTTGGCACGGCAACGTGCGAGAGCTGGAGAATGCCATTGAACGAGCGCTAATCTTTTGCCAAGGCCAACAGATCCAGCCTGCTGATCTTCCACTTGAATCGTGCTCTCCCCCTGTCGAAGAATTTGTTCCCTCTGAGATGAGCAGTGATCTGAGCCTGGAAGCCATGGAACGGGATCACATACGTGAGATCTTGGAACACTGTCAGTGGAACCGCAGCCGTGCTGCTCGAGAACTGGGTATTGGCTATAATACCCTCTGGCGCAAAATGAAGAAGTACAGCATCGAACCAACCGATTAATTGCTCGGGATTTGTTGTTCCTTTCGCTTCATAATCTCGGACACCCCCACCCTTACCCTCCCCCGTCCCCGCGACGAGCTCGGGATCTGCGACAAGGGGGAGGGAAGTTTTAAGTCGAGTCACAATTACCCCCTCCCCTGGCGGGAGGGGGTTAGGGGGAGGGGGAAGGGACACTAAATGACAAAGGTGCTTGAAGAAGCCAACGACCGAATTCGGAATGAGCGCGACCGCTTGCGTGCTATTTTCGAAAATCTCATGGATGGAGTGTTCATAACCGATCGTGACTTTCGCATTGAGTTTATGAACCAAGACCTGCTCTACCAGTTCGGTGACGCCATCGGTAAGAGATGTTGCGAATCTTTCGGCCTTTCTTCAACCAATTGCCTGCAGTGCCACGAAGGAATGAGTGCTTTTGGCCCACACCAACGGTTGGAATGGACCTCGCTCGCCACCGGCAGTACCTACGACATGTTGGTTTCACCACTTGCCAATCCAGACGG
>JAUVTM010000113.1 GCA_030601545.1 Syntrophobacterales bacterium | reverse complement strand
GGGCTGGTTCCCGAGGGCGCAGAATGAGAAAAGGGGACGTAGTTCAACCCGACGGGGCGCCGCGGGGACAAGGAGACGCGGAGATAAATGAAGACGATACTTTTTTCTCGCCGCGTCACCGTGTCACCGAGTCCCCGTGTCGACAGCCTGCCCTAGCCTGCCAGATACAATCGAGCTAAAATCTCCCCGGTGCCAAATCTCTCGACATATCTTACCCTCCATGCTACCAATAATAACTGACTGAGCGCTCGTTCGGTAAAACACGGTGCCTGGAAGATAGCGTATCAAGACGAGATTAGGAAGTTATCCGTTATCCGTTAATCGTTATTCGGGTCTTCTACTGGAACCGTTTGTCTGGGTTAACATCATAAGGTACTAGATACGATTCTTGCGTATAACTAATAACGTATAACTAATAACGTTAATGCGCTTGGGGCATAGAGCGTAGTAAGTTCGAGTACCACTGGTTTGGTTCGAAGTTATAAACGATATGGGTCCAGTGCTATGGAAAAAGATCTCTCGCTGCTAAAGGATGTTCCCACCCAGGTCAAGGACCTGAAGTTGGTGAAGCGGCGACGACGTCAAATAGTGGACGCCGCAGTTGAGTTGTTCATCAGGAAGGGCTTTCACAAAACCACCACTCGGGAGATAGCCCGGAAGGCTGGGTTATCTATCGGTTCGGTCTACGAGTATGTCTCTACCAAAGAAGACGTTCTGTATCTGGTCTGCGATGTAATTCATGCGGAGGCGGAGCGACAGATCAGCGAGGCTCTAGCAAGGACCGCAGGGGGCCGCGAGTCGCTGGCGGAAGTAATCCGGGAATACTTCCTGGTGTGCGACCGCATGAGTGATCACATATTGCTGGTCTACCAGGAAACCCAGTCTCTACCCAACCGTTGGCGCAAAAAGGTTTTGGAAAACGAAGTCAGGTTCACCGGGTTGTTCAAAGGGGTGTTGGAGAGGTTAGTTGCGGCCGGCGAGGTGCCTGCTCTCGAGGAGCGGGTTTTAGACTTGCTGGCTCACAATATCACGGTTTTGGGACATATGTGGACTTTTAGGCGCTGGTTTCTCCGGCGTCACTACAGCATTGAGGAGTATATAACCATCCAAACGGCCTTGATTTGCGGTGAGCTGTTTGGGTCAAAATGCGGAGCGAAGCGGAGCTAGTTTCGATTAGGAGAGTGTGATGACGGCTAGTGCTGAGGCATACAAGCCCAGGTGTGCAGTTCGGGTGGTAACGGCCACCTCTCTCTTCGACGGCCATGATGCCGCAATCAACATCATGCGGCGCATTCTCCAGGCCACAGGAGTGGAGGTAATCCATTTGGGGCATAATCGTTCGGTTCACGAGATTGTTGATGCCGCCATAGAGGAGGACGCCCAAGGAATCGCCGTTTCTTCATACCAGGGAGGGCACATCGAGTTTTTCAAATATATGGTGGATCTGCTGAAAAAGAAGGGTGCTCCTCATATCAAGGTTTTTGGCGGCGGTGGCGGAGTGATTCTCTCTGACGAGGCCCAGGAACTGGAAGCGTATGGGGTGGAGAAGGTTTACTCTCCAGAAGATGGCGTCCACCTTGGTTTGCAAGGCATTATCAACGATCTTGTCAAAAGGATTGATTTCCCCACGGTGGAAAGTGGTAGCGACTTTGAACTTGATCAGCTGCAGCCAATAAACAAGCCGCTGGTGGCAAAGCTCATCAGCGCTATGGAGTTGGCCAAGGCCGAGGGAAACGGTCATCTGACCAGGCTCAGGGCCCATATCAGCCAGAGACTCGAAGAGCGAAGAATACCGGTGGTGGGGATAACCGGCACAGGCGGGGCGGGAAAATCCTCTTTGACCGACGAGCTGATTCTTCGATTTTTGCACGATTTCAAGGAAATCAACGTTGGTATCCTGAGCACTGATCCATCTCGCCGAAAGACCGGCGGCGCCCTGTTGGGTGATCGTATCAGGATGAATGCCATAGGCACCGAGAGGGTTTACATGCGTTCCCTTGCCACCCGCAAATCACACACCGAGTTGTCAGAGGCCATAGAGGATGGCATTGAAGTGCTTAAAGCTGCAGGTTTCGACCTTGTCATAGTGGAGACAGCAGGAATTGGCCAGGGAGACGCGGAAATTATCGAATTGGTAGACTTGTCCACCTATGTGATGACACCCGAGTTCGGCGCCCCGTCCCAGCTGGAAAAGATTGAAATGCTTGATTTTGCCGATCTGATCGTGGTGAATAAGTTTGAGAAAAGGGGCGGTGACGACGCTGTTAGGGAGGTGAGAAAACAGGTCCAGCGCAACAGAGGTGAATGGGACCGGCTCCCGGAAGATATGCCGGTATTCGGGGCCATAGCCTCCAAGTTCAACGATGATGGAGTAACGGCACTGTACCAAGCTGTCTTGGCTGGGATTGCGGAAAAAACGGGGGTGCGTTTTGATTCAAACCTTCCACGGCCAGAGACCCACACCTCCACTTCCAAGACCATCATCGTTCCGCCCGAGCGCACTAGGTACTTAGCCGAAATTGCAGAGACGGTTCGCGCTTACCATCGTCGCACCAGTGAGCAGGCCGAGGCGGTACGGCGTCACTGGCATCTTCAGCAGACGGCTGCAACACTGGAAGAAGCGGGAGAGCCCCATGACACTGCAGATATCCTGGACCGGTTGAAAGAGGAGACAGCCAAGGCTGAGCAGGAGCTGGACGAGGAGACACGCCAGTTGCTGCGAAAATGGCCTGAGATGAAAGAGGCTTACAGTGGTAATGAATTTGTCTACAAGGTTAGAGACCGGGAGTTCAGGGTTCCGCTCTATACCGAATCCTTGTCCAGGCAGAAAATCCCACGGGTAGTGTTGCCCGGCTTCAAAGATCCGGGTGAAATATACCGCTGGCTGAGGGAGGAGAATGTGCCTGGCCGCTTTCCTTACACGGCAGGAGTGTTTCCCTTCAAACGTATGGACGAGGAACCGACACGGATGTTTGCGGGCGAGGGTGACCCAGCAAGGACCAATCGCCGCTTCAAACTACTCTCCGAGCACCATGAAGCCAAGCGGCTTTCCACTGCCTTTGATTCGGTAACTCTGTATGGCTGTGATCCCGACGACAGGCCGGATATTTACGGCAAAGTGGGCACCTCCGGTGTTAGTGTTTGTAGCTTGGACGATATGAAAGTTTTGTACGACGGCTTCGACCTCTGCGGACCAAATACCTCGGTGTCCATGACCATCAACGGTCCGGCTCCGATCATTCTGGCGATGTTCTTGAATAGTGCAATTGACCAGCAGGCCGACAAATTCAAGGCGGAGCAAGGACGCGAGCCCAATGAGGAGGAGTACCGGCAGATCCGGGCCCATGTATTCAGTACGGTGCGCGGCACTGTGCAAGCGGACATTCTCAAGGAAGACCAGGGACAAAATACCTGTATCTTTTCCATCGATTTTGCCCTGAAAATGATGGGTGATATTCAGGAGTTCTTCATCGGGAACAAAGTGGCCAATTTTTACTCGGTCTCCATCTCTGGCTATCACATTGCTGAAGCTGGGGCAAATCCCATTAGTCAGTTGGCATTCACCCTGGCGAACGGCTTTACCTATGTGGAATATTACCTGTCGCGTGGGATGGAGCTGGATAGCTTCGCTCCTAATCTGTCGTTCTTCTTTTCCAGTGGCATGGAGCCAGAGTACTCCGTGATCGGCCGGGTTGCCCGACGCATCTGGGCTCTGGCCATGCGTGATATGTACGGGGGCTCGCTCCGTTCGCAGATGCTCAAGTACCACATCCAGACCTCAGGTCGATCCCTGCACAGCCAGGAGATTCAGCTCAACGATATTCGCACCACCTTGCAAGCTCTGGTTGCCATCTACGATAACTGCAATAGCCTGCATACCAACGCCTATGATGAGGCCATCACTACGCCCACCCCTGAGTCGGTGAGAAGGGCCTTGGCCATTCAGCTTATCATCAACCGAGAGTGGGGTTTGGCGAAGAATGAAAACGTGAATCAGGGAAGTTTCATGGTCGAAGAGCTGACTCGGCTGGTGGAGGAAGCGGTGCTTGTGGAATTTGACCGGATCACGGAGCGGGGCGGGGTTTTGGGTGCCATGGAGACCGGCTATCAGCGCAGTAAGATTCAAGAAGAGTCAATGTATTATGAGCGCTTGAAACATAGTGGAGAGCTTCCCATCATCGGGGTCAACACTTTCCGTCAGCCGGGTGATGAACCCGAATCGCTGAGTAGTACGGTGGAACTGGCCCGCGCCACCGAAGAGGAGAAGCTGTCGCAACTCAGACGCCTTCGGGAGTTTCAGCGCCGGCATGAAAAGGATGCTCCGGCTGCTCTGGAAAGATTGCAGCAAGTGGCCCTGGCTGGGGAAAACATCTTCGCCGAACTGATGAACACGGTAAGATACTGCAGCCTGGGGCAGATTACCCAAGCACTCTTCGACGTTGGGGGGCAATATCGACGAAACATGTAATAACGCGCATAGCGCTTGGCGCAGAGCGCATAGCGTCAGCAGCCAGTGAAAATAAGGCATAGAGCATGGGGCATAGGGTAAAAAGACAGAGATCAGAGATCAGAAGTCAGAGGTCAGATGACAGAGGGCAGAGACAGCTGGCAGCTCGCAGCAGGCAGCCCCGCGACAAGCTCCCCGAGACAAGCTCGGGACAGGCGGGACAGGCAGGCAGTAAGAACTACTCACTATGAATTGACAAATTGTAGAGATATTCAATCTCCCTGACTAAACACCGATTCCGTCATTCCGGAAGCCGCCGAAGGCGGGTGTCCGGAATCCAGAAGAAAAGGTTTACTGGATGCCGGATCACGACTTTTCGTCGTGTCCGGCATGACGATTATTGCTCTCTTTGGGAGCTAGTGAGGAGCGGCATGCTATTCGAACTGACTGAGGAAGAAAAACTGATTCAAGCGGCGGCGGCGAGATTTGCCAAACAAGAGCTTGAACCTGCTGCAGCAGAGCTGGATCGCACCAAGAATCGAGATATCCTTCTCGCAAATTTGAAGAAGCTGGCCAAACTCGGTTTTATGGGTGTGAATATTCGCTCTGAGTACGGAGGTACCGATAGCAACTCGGTGGCCCTGAGTTTAGTCTTGACAGAACTGGGCCGGGGTTGTGCCTCAACCGCAGTGACCACCTCGGTAACCAACATGGTAGCTGAAGCAATTGAGTCCATGGGCACCGAAGCACAGAGGAAAAAGTACCTCAGCAGAATTTGCAGCGGTGAATACGCTGCTGCTGGCTTCGGACTCACTGAGCCTGAGGCCGGGTCCGACGCCGCAGCTGTTTGCACGACTGCGGTTATCCGGGGAGATCACTGGATTCTCAATGGACGAAAAATATTCATTACCAGCGGTGCCTATGCTGGAGTCTTCATCATCTGGGCTGTGGTTGACAAAGACGCACCCAAGGGCGAGGGCATAGGTGCCTTTCTGGTGGAACCGGAGTTTGCGGGCTTTGTGGTGGGCAAAGATGAAGAAAAGATGGGGCAGGTCGGCTCTGCCGCCAATGAACTCGTTATGGAAGATTGTCGAGTGCCCAGGGAGAATCTGCTGGGTGACGTTAGCAACGGCTATCGAATTGCAGTTTCAGAGTTGGCCGGAGGGCGGATCGGTATTGGTTCTATGGCGTTGGGCATCGGTTTGGCGGCAATGGATTATGCCAAAGAATATGCCAAACAGCGGGTACAGTTTGGCAGGCCCATTGCCGAATTACAGGCGATCCAATGGAAACTGGCCGACCGCTACACTGAGCTTGAGGCAGCACGACTATTGCTGCTCCAGGCCGCCCATTTGAAGGACCTGGGTAAAGACTTTACAAAAGCAGCTTCAATGGCCAAGCTTTACGCCTCCGAGTCAGCAAATCGGGCCTGCTATGACGCCATGCAAATTCTTGGAGGTTACGGCTATTCTCGTGAGTTCCCCTTGGAGCGAATGGCCCGAGATGTGCGAGTCTGCACCATTTATGAAGGCACGAGCGAGATCCAGAGGTTGATAATTGCCCGCCAGTTGCTGCGCCAGTAGCAGAGAGGTTGGCATGAGGCGCAAGAAGATTATTAGTTATGCGCAGTTAGACTTTTTGATAAAAGTTATATAAAATACTAACTTGAAAATTTCACAAATTGCCGTCGCGGGACCGAGGAGAAGGGCGTGTCACCGGGAGATGGTTACGACCCGCTTCGTCGCTACGAGGTTGTGTTCTGGAAAGGAGACCGTTGATGTCGGAGGGTGATTTGTACGATGTTGTAATCGTTGGAGGTGGCCCCGGTGGGCTTAGTGCCGGGATATATGCCATGAGAGCAGCGTTGAAGACGATCCTTATCGAGAAAGGTGCTGTTGGTGGTCAGGTGGCTATATCTGCCGGAGTGGAGAATTATCCCGGTTTTGAGCACATCACCGGTTATGAATTATCACAGAAATTCCTCCAGCATGCTCAATCATACGGTACGGAGATCGTCCAGGAAGAGGTTGTGGCAGTGGAGCCGGGGCTGGATTTTCATACAGTCCGGCTCGCCAATGGTGACATCCTTAAGACACACACGGTCATTCTGGCAACCGGTGGCAGTCCCCGCAAACTCGATATTCCTGGCGAGGATGAATACTATGGAAAGGGAGTCTCTTACTGTGGGGTTTGCGACGGCTTCTTTTTCAGAGACAAAACTGTAGTAGTTGTGGGGGGAGGCGATACAGCCGTCGAAGAAGCCCTCTACCTTGCTAAACTAGCCAAGCACGTTTATCTGGTCCACAGGCGGGATGCACTGCGGGCCAGCATGATCCTCCAGCAGCGGGCCAAGGAAGAATGTAAGATCGAGATCCTGTGGAACTCGATTGTCACCGAAATCAAAGCCAATGACGAAGGCGTCAATGCAGTGGATTTACAGGATACCCAAACCGGCGAAAAGCGGGAATTGGCAACCGATGGCGTCTTTGTCTTTGTGGGCTTCATTCCCAACAATCAGCTGGTGCCTGCCGGCATAAAAATGAACGCAGATGGCTACGTGGTCACTAATGACAAGTGTGAGAC
>JAUVTM010000298.1 GCA_030601545.1 Syntrophobacterales bacterium | reverse complement strand
CATACACTTTTTGCCGGCGCCCTGTGATTTCAAGGCTCGCTGGAGTGCGAACGATCCCCTGCGCTTCTTCCCCTCAGGAGGGGCACTGAATACCTCCACCGCAGCAATTTACGAATACCTTGGCACCTGGTGGTACGATCTTACGGGCAAGTTCTAACGAGAGTTCATCCGGAAATCCCGCATTGTCATTCTTCGTCTTTCCGGCAATGGCAGACTTTTTATCGGGGTAATTGATTTTGCTGTAGGTGGATTCGCTTCGCTTAATCCACCCTACAAGCTGCATGCATGGACCGTTCAAAATGTAGGGTGGATTAAGGCCTTCGGCCGAATCCACCAAAAACTCTCTGGATTTTTGCTCTGGTCATTGTACAGAAAACCACTTATGATGAGAACCAGCCGCGTTCACGCGGCTGGTTATGTTTTGGCCTGCATTATTAGGGACGGAGACGCATGAGAGTTACAACCATAACAGGTCGAAAGCTTAGGCTGCTGCTCGTAATGGGTATCTCTGCAATTATTGCGGGGATGATTGGTGAAGCGGCGGCCCTCACCCGTAGCGAGGAAAACACCATCCGCGTTTTTCAGCAAGTTTCAGCTGGTGTTGTGAACATCACCAGCACAAGCATTGGCCGGGATTTCTTTCTTAATCCTGTGCCCGCAGAAGGAAGCGGGTCAGGCGTTATTGTCGATAAAGCAGGCCATATAGTCACCTCCCACCACGTGGTGAACGGCAGCAGTCTTCTAGAGGTGACCCTTGCAGACGGTAGTAGATGGCAGGCCACTCTGGTTGGCAGTTCTCCCAATAGCGATCTGGCGGTGATCAAAATCGAGGCACCGCCAGAACAGCTCACGTCTCTGCGATTGGGCTCTTCGAAGAATCTACGCGTGGGCCAGAAAGTGCTGGCCCTGGGCAACCCATTTGGCCTGGGACAGACACTGACCACGGGAACTATCAGCTCGTTGGGCCGAGATGTTCGGATCAGCCGCGATGTGATCATTCATAATGTCATCCAGGCCGACGCCGCAATCAATCCTGGAAATTCTGGGGGCCCGCTCATCAATTCTGACGGCGAGGTAATCGGTATTAATACTGCCATCTTCAGCCCAACTGGTAGTAGTGTGGGCATAAGCTTTGCCATTCCCGTGGACACGGTACGGAGGATTTTACCAGGCATGGTTTCTATTTGGCCCAAGCTCGTGAGTTGGGCCCTGGCCGTGATACTGGTGGGGATATTCCTCTGGTGGTTTTGGCGGAAAATACAACCACGGGGGCTGTAAGCACTGGGCACAAGGTAAAGGAGACAGAATCCAGGAGTCAGAATCTAGAATTCAGGAGAAAAGCAAAAAAGGGGACTTCCACTCAAGAGACTGTGTTGCAATTCGTCATCCCGGCCAAGTCCCGTAAAGCGGGACGCGAGCCGGGATCCAGGAAGAATCTGACTATATTGAACACTCACTGGATTCCGGATCTTGCTCCGCGAAGCGGAGCTCGTCCGGAATGACGGGTTCGGCGAATTGTGACATGGCGATGTAGGGTGGGCACTGCCCACCATTCGGATAAATAGGAGAAACGAGAAGGTGAGATTACGGAAAACGGCTCTGGTTGGGTTGATAGTGGTTTTATTATTGACTCCAATAAGCATGGCTCAGGCTAGCACCGAAGACGAGCAGAACAACATTGAAGTTTATGAAGCAGCGGCCCCAGGAGTGGTAAACATCACCACCATATCGGTGGAGCGGGACTTCTTCTTCAATATTGTGCCGCGCCAAGGCGCAGGTTCAGGAGCGATCATTGACAAAGAGGGTTATATCCTCACCAATTATCACGTAATCCAGGATTCTCGGCGTCTTGAAGTGACTCTGGCCGACGGCAGCAAATGGCAGGGAAAACTGGTGGGAACGGATCCGGACAATGACCTGGCTGTGATCAAGATAAATGCGCCTTCCAACAAACTCACCGTTATCCCCATGGGAGACTCAGATCACTTGCTCGTGGGTCAGAAAGTTCTGGCTATTGGTAATCCTTTTGGCCTGGGACAGACGCTTACCACTGGGGTCATAAGCTCTCTGGGGCGAACCTTGCGGGCTCAAAACAATACTCTGATGGAAGACATAATCCAAATAGATGCTTCCATCAATCCGGGAAATTCCGGTGGACCCCTGCTTGACTCGAGCGGGAACTTAATCGGTATCAATACTGCAATTTTCAGCCCCACCGGCGCCTCGGTGGGTATAGGATTCACGGTCCCGGTTAATATTGCCAAACGTATTATTCCGGAACTCATAGCCCAGGGCTATTATGCCTATCCCTGGATCGGTGCAAGCGTGACCACCTTACTTTCTGGGGATTCCAGGGCTCTTGATTTCGCCATAGATAGTGGCGCCCTCATTGTTGAGATTGTCCGTGGCGGTCCGGCGCATAAGGCAGGCTTGCGTGGCGGCAATCGGAGAGTTCGATTGGGTAATCGGATTCTGATTGCAGGTGGCGATGTGGTGGTAGCAGCAGACGGCAAGCCT
>JAUVTM010000042.1 GCA_030601545.1 Syntrophobacterales bacterium | reverse complement strand
TGAACCGCAGAACCGCAGAACAAAGAACCGCAGAATATCGAAGTGAAAAACATGGTCTTACTGCTTTCAAAAACTTCTGCTGTTCGAAATTCCTTGTTCGATATTGTCCTTCGGACTCCCCACCCTGCGGGCGGGTCCCCAGTTTCGATATTCAAAATATAGAAGAGGCTGAATCCCGCTCCAAGTGGGACTGAACGCTCGGCACTATATAACCTCAAGAAGAACCAACCGTCTCTGACCTGGCCCCTGAGGATCGAGTTTTATTGGACTGGGAGGGGTCTGTTTGCTTGACTTACGTGTAGAGGCGAGAACAATTCTTTCACGATGCGTCCCTTGCTTCCAGAGCCATTTGGATCTTCTTTTTCAGTTCAGTGAGATCAAAAGATTTCACTACATAGAAATCGGCGGCAATGGATTTCATGTCCTCTTTGAAGGTATCGTAAGCAGTGGAAAGTATTACGGGCAAGTCATAGAATTTATTGCGGATATCCTGTAATAGATCTAAACCATCGTAGTCCACCATTTTTATGTCCAGGACTACAAGGTCGGGCTTGTCTTGTTCAATGCGTTCTAGCAGCCCATGCCCACCTTCCGCGGTGATGACATCGTAGCCCTCTTCTTTTAGTTCCTCAGAGTAGAGCAACCGGATGTGCTCTTCGTCATCAACAACCAGGATCTTAGCCATAGTATTTCCCTCCAAACTACAGGAAGCTTTCTTTCGTTGAGCCGTGAGTCGTTTACCATTTACTGAGCAGGTAAGGTTTCGCTTCCTCGAAGATCATGCATTCGTTTTCAATGTATTCCTCAGCCTGTTGAATTGACATCCTTTCCGTTTTTTTCACATACGATAAGGTCTTGCCGACAAAAAGAGGCACAAGTGATTGCAACAGAGATTCGCGTTCCACCACCTCGTTCTTGTAAGCAGCCGAATAGCTGTAAAGAATACGAGCCCATATTTCCGAAGGAAAGCTGAAGTGGGCCAGAGGAAGCTCCCTGATCTCTCCCAATTTATTGTGGATATTATTCTCCAGAAAGCTCTCCCAGAGCTGCTTATACTGGGTAAAGCCCTGGATAAAAACTTGGTGAAGTTCATCATGCGCAATGTCGAGGGACGTGGGTGTCTCTACTTCACCCATGCCGAAGCCGTAAATTGCTGTCGGCTTGCTCCACTTCACCCTTCCCCAGAAATCCTGAAAATGTATCATAAGGTTCAACAGAGTGCCCACGACCTGAGAAAAAATCGGCCCAGAAGGCACGATGTTTCTGTCGTCCTGGTAGATTTTTGGTTTCCCTACAAACGACTGACAGATGGGAGTACCTTGACAAATAGCCAGGGTAGTCATCCAGATGTCGACACCAAATTGGCCCACCCTATCATTCCAGCTGGGATGGTTGAGATAGGTCTCGGCCAGATTGATGGCAAAGGCAAAATCGCCCCCAATTGGTTGTCTGACTCGACGACCATAAAGGGCCCTGGTCAGCGGATAAATGATCCCATTGGCAACTGCACCATCGTACTTGTGTCTCACGTAGAGAGGGGCAACAAAGCCGAAGCCAGCGGAAATGGGCTCCCCGAGATTCTTGATCCACTGGGGTGTAATGCTCTCTATATCAGCTTCTAGCACTATCACCGCTTGGGCTTGAAGTTCAACGGCTTTGACTATTAGGTTTCTCAGGTTATAGCCGCGGCCTACGACTCCTGGAGGTGTCGACAGGTAGATTTTGGGAACCTCGCTGGGAGCCTGTAAGAACGCTTCCTTCGTTCCATCCTCTGAGTGGTTGTCACAGTTGATAACCACCGAGTTCTTGTCACCAAAATGATCCAGAAGTCCTTTCGCGGCCTGCGTCGTTGGATGAGTGATACTGGCAGCGTTGTTGTGAGAGGGTATGCCGACCACCAAATCAGCCCGTTCCACCTGCTCGGGATTCTCCTCAAATGCAAGCATAGATGTTTCTTTCACGGCTAACGTTCCTATCCCAAAAACATAGTAATTACAAATTATTGCCGCTTCCGACTTATTACACCATAAGGGTCTAAAAGTAAACCTTTTTCCCCAAGTTCCATTCCTCACCGATCTCTTTTTGAAAATTCGCCGGGGTTGACTTTTCAGGTTCCTCAAAAGTATGCTTCCTCAAAATTAGTCTAGCCTACGAGAGGTGATTATGCTTCTGGAGAGCGAGCGAGAGCTTCTAGTTGAATACGGTAAAAAACTGATCAGTCACAGACTTACCACGGGGACTGGAGGAAATTTGAGTATCTTCAATCGCGAGGAGGGACTCCTTGCCATTACCCCTACCGGGCTCGACTACTTTGACACCAGGCCGGAAGATATTGTTGTGCTACAGCTTGATGGAGAGATTGTGGAAGGTAAGCGAGAGCCTTCCAGCGAACTACCAATGCATCGAATCTTTTATCAGCAACGGCAAGATATCAATGCTTTGGTTCACGTACATTCTCGATACGCCACCACCCTCTCCTGTCTCAACTGGGACCTGCCAGCGGTTCACTATCTGCTGGCATTTGCCGGGAATGAGGTGAAATGTGCTCAATACGCCACCTTCGGATCAGATGAATTAGCTCGGAGCGCTTTCGAGGCCATGAAGGATAGAAAGGCGGTGCTGCTTGCAAATCACGGCCTGTTGGCAGGTGGAAAAGATTTGTCTTTTGCTTTTGATCTCGCAGAAGTTATAGAATTTTGTGCGGAAATCTATTATCGCAGCAAATGTATCGGCGAGCCAGTCATCATCTCTGATAGTGAGATGGAGGCCGTGGCAGAAAAACTCAAATGGTATGAACGGCACACTTAGCCCGGATATTTCATGAATTGCTGTCGCGAGACCACGAAGATGGGCGTGCCACCGGGCAACCGTCCCGCGGTACCGCGGGATTGGTTCCGAGGCGTACCTGAACGGTACGTCGCAGGGGCCGACACCCGAGGACGCCAGGAAGGACGGCCATATCCGTGGTCACAGCAAGTGATTCATGAAATATCCGGGCTAGAATCCGGAATCGATGGATTATGGGTTAATTTACAGGAGAGGGAAATGAAGGAACTGACGAGCGAAGAACGGGCAAGAATAGCCGTTGAATTAGAGGAACGCCACGGTCAGATCATAGCAAGCAGTACCAGCGCATTGTATGAGAGGGAACCAGCAGCAATCGGGACTATCCTGACCTACCTTGATTGTGGCTGTATAGTGCTCCGGTGCTTCGACGAACGTGGTGACATTATTGGAGATACCAAGATTCTAGGAACGGGGGATCCATGCTCTTTAGATCACACCGAGCGCTTGGGAAGCGTCATTGAGGCTGCTGTTTACAACTCCATTCTCTGGAAGGATGCCCCAGAAGAGTTTGACCGCAAGTTTGGCAACGAAAAGAGAATAGGGATCGCCAGCAAACTGTTCCCGCCACAACAGGAAGAATGAAGGGGATTTAGGGATTGACGATCGACGATTGTCGATTGAGGATTTAGGGATTGACGATTGCGGATTGTCGATTGACGATTGTCGAATTGAAAAAACACGTGGATGCATCATGAGAAAAAGTGTTCTTTTCGTCTGTTTTGGAAATGCTTGTAGAAGTATCATGGCCGAAGCGTTGGCCAGACACTATTGGGGTGAAAAGCTCGAGGTGGCTTCCGCTGGGGTGAGCGCATTGGGCTACGTACCTGAGGAGACCATACACGTCCTTGAGGAGATAGGGGTCTCCACTGAAGGCCTTTATTCTAAAGGATTGAATGAGGTGGATATAGATGGTTTCCACCTCATTTTGGATCTTGTCCTGTACCCTTTAGAAGATATGATCCCCCCTTCTTTTGAAGGTAAATTGATTCCCTGGCATGTGAGGGATCCTTTCCAAGGGGGTCTGGATTCTTTCAGGGAAACGAGAAACACCATAGAATGGTTGGTCACTGAGAAGCTCTCCGAGTGGATTGACGGGGAATGAGTTGGAGTTGGCACAGGATATGCTTACCTTCTGAGAGATGAGTTCTGTATTAGCCCTGCTATTTCATAAGGTAGAGTTTACGGCTCGGAGAGAAGCAAGATCATATCCGCGGTCCGCCTTAGGCGGATTCGCAAGATATCAGGGTAGGGAGAGGTAAAGGCATGAGTAAGGGTTCAGATATGAGTAACAGGTCCAATGTTGTCCTGGTCGCAGAGGATGACAGTGAACTGAGAGAACTCGTTCGTACTGAACTCGAGTCTGAAGGGTTGCAGGTCATCACTGTAACCAATGGTGAGGAAGCAATCAGTAAAACTCGTAGCCTGAGACCTGACGTGATTGTTATGGATTTAATGATGCCGGTGATGAACGGTATTGAAGCCATCAGAAAATTGAAAACCGATCCTACTACCAGCCATATCCCCATAGTGGTGGGGACTGTAGTTGAAGAAAAAGAAGATATTGTAAAAAGCTTTGAGGCGGGAGCAATCGCATATATTACAAAACCCT
The DNA here is from genome assembly GCA_030601545.1 of Syntrophobacterales bacterium. GTDB lineage: Bacteria > Desulfobacterota > Syntrophobacteria > BM002 > BM002 > BM002. Next base: position 7,214 of record JAUVTM010000042.1, on the reverse strand, counting down.
ATTTCATGCCGGAATTAAAGGCAAAAATTAACTCCGTTCTGCAGTCCAAAAAGCTTTATGACAAATTAATTCTGTCGGAAGAGAAGTACCGCTTATTAGTCGAAAATGCGAATGAAGCCATCTTGGTAATCCAGGATGGAATACTTACATTCTTCAATCCTACTGCTTTAGATCTCTTGGATTATCCGCAAAGTGAATTGACCTCCAACCCTTTTGTCGAATTCGTCCACGCAGAAGATCGAGAAGAGGTCCTTGAATGCCACGCCAGAATCCTGTCGGCAAAAAGAGCATGTCCAGCGTATTCTTTCCGGATTGCCTCCAGGAACGACAATGTCAAGTGGGTAGAGGCAAAAGGGGTCCTCATTGACTGGGACGGCAAGCCCGCAACACTTCATTTTATAGCTGACATAACGGCTCGAAAGCGAACCGAAGAAGAGATGCGTTTTCTAGCTTTTTATGATTGTTTGACTGGCTTACCGAATCGCTTGATGTTTAATGAACATATGAACCAAGCGCTTGCTTATGCCAAGCGCACGAGAAGTCAACTGGCAACACTGTTTCTGGATCTTGACTATTTCAAACGGGTTAACGACACCTATGGCCATCACTTAGGCGATATGTTGCTGAGGGCCGTAGGTGAACGTTTGATAAGAATTATCCGCAAGAGTGACATTATCGCTCGTAATGTTGAAGATATTTGCAGCACCAATGTGGCGAGGTTTGGCGGCGACGAATTTGTTCTGTTACTGACGAATATTCAGGATGTTCAGGACGTTTCTAAAGTAGCTCGGCGCATCCTTTACACGATCTCCGATGCTTTTATGTTAGATGGTCACGAACTATCCGTCACCACCAGCATTGGCATCAGTCTGTATCCTGCTGACGGCGAAGAACCGGAGATCCTGATCAAGAACGCTGACAAAGCAATGTATCACGCAAAAAACCTGGGGAGGAACAATTACCAGTTCTTTGCGGACTCTCTGGAAGGGACTACTCCTGAGAGAGTTACCTTAAGGCGTGACTTGCGCGCAGCCCTGGAAGGCGAGGAGTTAACGCTCTACTACCAACCACAACTAGCAATTGGTACCAAGACAATCGTTGGCATAGAAGCGCTGATACGATGGCAACATGTAGATATGGGAGTGGTTACACCGGCACAAATCATACCGCTGGCTGAGGAAGGCGGTCTCATAGAGCCTATCAGTGAGTGGGTGCTCAGGACGGCCTGCCTGCAGCACCTGGCTTGGCAGAAGGCTGGTTTGGCATCGATGCGCATGGCTGTGAATCTATCAAACCTCTTATTTAAACGGCAGAAATTAGTAAGATTGATACCTCGGGTCTTGGACGATACCGGTATGGATCCTTCATTTCTCGAGATAGAACTCACCGAGAGTTCGTTGCTTCAAATCGGCAAGAGTACCAAGGCGGCGTTGCAATATTTGAAAGAGACAGGAGTCCGGATAGTAGTGGATAATTTCGGTACCGGCTATTCCTCTCTATACCATCTCCAGAATTATCCTCTGGATGCCCTGAAAATAGACCGCTCATTCATAAAGGATATCCCAGGCAATGAGGATAGTGAGACCATTGTATCTGCGATTATTGCCATGGCGCATAGCTTGAAACTGGAAGTAATCGCCGTTGGGGTGGAGACAGAAAAGCAGCTGGAGTTTTTGGAAGAACGAGGCTGTGATGTGATCCAGGGCTACCTATTTAGCCCGCCACTTCCCGCATACGACATTATGCCACTTATCCAGGAAGAAGGGCTTGAGATGACAATGTAATGCGGTCATACTGGAGTCCATTTCAACCCTGGGTCATCCTAGCCCGGATATTTCATGAATTACTTGCTGCGACCACGGATTTGGCCGTCCTTCCGGGCGTCCTCGGGTGTCGGCTCCTGCGACGTACCGTTCAGGTACGCCTCGGAACCAACACCCTGCGGTTGCCAGGTGGCACAGCCATCTCCACGGTCTCGCGACAGCAATTCATGAAATATCCGGGCTAGCCAGTTTCCCCTCAAGCGCAGCGATCTTTTCTTCAAGTTCCTCAATCTCTTGAATCTGGTGCGGCCGTACGGAATGAGCCGGTAGAGCAGCCTCTCGATCACGAAGCTTTTCTTCCAGATTCTTGATCTCTTCCAACAACTCTTGTCTTTTTGTCTCGGCCATCTAGTTTCTTGCTCCTATCTCATTCAGTGGTCAACAGTACGCCCTTCGACAGGCTCAGGGCGCTTCGCGCGGTAAGCGGTAAACAATTCACTGTTTGACTAATTTTCTAATTCACTAATTTTCTAATTAACCAACCTGCCTGCTGCAATCAGCCTTCTGTTTTTTGTGTTAAATCCGCAATCCGAAATCCGAAATCCGAAATGTCCAGCCCCATGCCCTATGCTCTATGCCCAATCCCGCTAAACAGTCTTCAGATACTCTCGAATCATCAGGGCGACGCTGGCTCCTTCACCTGCGGCACTGGCCACCTGTTTGGTGCTTTTGTCACGCACATCTCCTGCGGTAAAGATGCCTGGCACGCTGGTTTCCAGCAGGTGAGGATCACGACTTTCGTAGCCGACCGGTCGCTCACCGCTATGGACCAAGTCGTGACCGGTGACGATAAAACCCCACTTATCCAGCAGCACCCCACTTCCCTCGAGAAATCCGCTGTTTGGCTCTAAACCGATAAAGATAAAAACCCCATCAGTGGGTAGTTCTTCCTGTGCACCGGTTTGGTTGTTGACGATGCTGATTTTTGTTAGTTTGGCGTCCTCACCCATGAATTCTTTTACTTCCGTGTGCCACAGCACTTCAATATTCGGGTGGCTGAGCACACTTTCCTGAATGATTTTAGTGGCCTGAAACTGCCCGCTTCGCACCAGCATGGTCACCGTGTCGGCAAACTTGGTAAGGAGGAGGCTTTCCTCGGTTGCGCTGTTGCCTCCCCCGACCACTGCTACTCGCTTGCCTTTATAAAATGGGCCATCGCACGTTGCGCAAAAATGGACACCGGCGCCCATGAACTCGTTCTCACCTGGCACATTCAATCTACTGTAGCGGCTCCCTGTTGCGATGAGTATGGCGCGCGCGCTGTATTCTGCGCCGTCCCCAGTTTGGACACAGTGATAGTTTTGCTGGGTATGAAGCGCCAGAACGTCTTGAGCCTGGAGCAACTCCACCCCAAAGCGTTCAGCCTGCTGGCGCAGGCGTTGCGAGAATTCGATTCCCGCCACGCCCTCAGGAAATCCCGGCATATTGTCCAATTTCTCTGTGCCAGCAGCTTGTCCACCAAAGGCAGCGCGCTCTATCACCAGGGTATCTATGAATTCCCGAGCCGTGTAAAAAGCAGCGGTTAGACCTGCAGGACCGCCACCTAGGACAATAAGGTCAAAATGGCTGCGGCTGGCAGTGGTTTTCAATCCCAATTTCGCCGCCAACTCAGCGTTGGTGGGCTCAACCAAAAAGGTGGAGTCAGGAAAAGTTATGGTGGGGATGATACGTTTGCCTTTGTTTGTTTTGATGACAAATTCTTCGGCCTCTTTGTCTTCTTCGATGTCCACCCAATTGTATGGGATCTGGTGCTCGCCCAGGAACTGTTTGCTTTGTCGGCAGTCGGGGCACCAGTGGGCACCGTAAACGGTGATTTCTGGTTCTGACATGGCGCATCTCCTTAACCCGGATTTTTTTCTCATCAAAATTGCGTTCGCTTAACGCCTGCTTCCTGAAGCGCATAGACGACAACATTAACATTTTCCTCTATTTCTTGGTTTACCAACTTTTTTAGATCAGATATGAGTCCCACCGACACAGGCTTGGCCGAACTCAAAATGATCGCAACGTCAATGTCGTGCTCCATTCCAAAGCGAGAGGCAGAGATGAAGGTCACCCCGTATTCTTGATGCACCCGCTCGTTGATAGCCTTTCGAACTGACTGGCTGACAGGCAATGTGTACGGGCGAGCCTGGCCTTCTCGGAGTTGGTGTGCCAGCCTATATCCCAAAGGTGCCGTCAATATCACCGCCAGGAGACTCAGAAAAAGAACCGTCCGGCGTCCCCAAAGCGGCAAACCCCTTCCTAACCTGGAGCCTTGGATACCAAGACGACGATATATAAACGCCGCACCGAGGATAATGGCCACCAGGTTGGTGCCAAAAAGAATAGCAGCACCTTCTGAGATTTCCCATACGCCCTCGGCCAAAGAAATCCCCACTGTTGCCAGGGGGGGAACGAGAGCTGCGGCAATTGCCACACCGGCGAGGGCTCCCAACAGTGAAGGTCGGGCCACTGCATAAGCGGCAGCAGCTCCCGAAAGAAACGCTACTCCTAAATCAATAATAGTGGGAGCTCCGCGGGCAAGTAGTTCTGGAGTTAATTCCTCCATAGGGACAATAAAGCCAAGAAACAGAGAGATAAGCAGAGCTGCACCGATGCCGAAGCCCATTGCTCTGATGGAGTCCCGAAAAAATATGGTATTACCTTGAACAAGGGCAAGACCCGCCCCAATGAGCGGCGTCATCAGCGGGGCCACAACCATGGCTCCTATCACCACAGCGGTTGAGTTCTGTATCAATCCCAGGGAGGCGATTGCTGTGGACAGACACATCATCATCATAAAGTCAACATTCCAGCGTGCCCCCACCTGAAGCCGATCAAACAAATCGATCCGTTCCGTGACCTCGAGAGTCGGCAGCCAGCCAAAAATGCGGCTTCCTATCATGCTGATCCATGACGGCCTCCGTTCCAGGGTCCAGGGACGAACCAAGCCGATAGGCACCCTTGGAGCCTCGGGGCCGATTTGTTTTCTTTCTTCAACTCGGAATTTTCGCACCTCGCGGATTGCTGTTACCCCAGTGAGCAAGAGATCGCTGTTGCGGCTCTTGTCAACCGCGCCCTTCCACTTTTCGCCTGTTAGCGTGACGGTGGGCTTGATCCACTTGGATGTTTCGATTCCAGCCTCTTTGAGCTTGGATAGCAGTGAGCGGTGGGCAACCTCCCGGGAATCGGTGCCAAAGTAGGAACCCACTTCGAATGGCGTTACCGTGCAAGCCAATTTTTCTGCAAGACTTGCAGCCGTGCGTAGTGCAAAGGCTCCCAGATGCAATCCCATCGGTAGGAGAATGCGCTGATAGCGTGAGCCGTCTTCATCCCCCGGGTCTAAGACAAACATCTTGCAGGGAGCAAAGCGCAGCAACCGGCGACCCAGCCTGTTGATTGTGGTGTCTTTCGGTAGGGTAAAATCCATGCCAACACAAAGAAGTTCTATCTCCCTTTCCTGTATTTCATTAATAATGGCTTTGGCCGGAGCGGGATGGCGCATAAAGAACAGGGGAATTTCCATATCTTGGATTTCACTGATTGCTTTAGCCGCGAGCCGCAGTAATTCTTCAGCCTCCTCAGGATGCTTTGCACTAACAGGTTCGAGAGGAAGAATCGGCTCGCCTAAAAGGCAGCAGAGAACGGTGAGGGACTCGCCGCGCATTATTGCAAGTCTCGCTGCCCAACGCACTAGGGCTGTTGCTGACTCCGCTTGCGTTACAACCACCATTGTATTCACTTTGCAATTCCTCCTGTATATGGGGGACGCCCTTTAGTTTTACAGTTTAAGGTGCAATAAGCTCGTATCTGCTAGCTCTTGCTATCTTTTCACCTCTTTTTACCGCCAAGCTTATCCCTGATAGAGAAAGTTTTAATCTTCTTGACAGCTCGGCCATACTGATTCCAAGATCTCTTACTGCCCAATAACACAACAAACTTCGCGCCTGAACTCGTCTACGTTCTCTACCTGGTGCCCAGATTTCAAAAGCTTCCAGCCCCATCAAGTCAGCCACTCTTGCAGCAATTTTGTCAAGATCATAGCCTTGGGCACCCAAAGCATATTTTCGTTCCATTTGTTCTTGGGCTTCAGAGAGCACTCGCTCGACAAAATCTCCACTGCCCAGGATCCGCTCATCTGACTTTTGAAACATTTTCGCTCTACGCATTGCTTTGACAGCTGTCCAACCACCGCTACTGCGAATCAAACCACCGCCAGTCAAATCATCGCGCCTTCCCAAAGAAATGCCCTCCTGGACAAAGACTCTGTATTTGCGGCGGGCAATTGCCACTCGCTTATCAAAAATCCCGAGTATCCATTCGATGTCTTGCCAGTCCCTCTTAATCTTTCCCATAATTACGCTGTGGCCCGAATAGAGATACTCATCCAACCAGTTAATATCCTTTATAATTTTAGTGCGTATTGGATTTAAATGAATGTAGCGTATCAGTTCCAAGAGATAGGTGTCTTCCTCACATAGAATCGATTTATATCGATTTTGGAACAGATGACCAACCCGTCGATGCCGTCTGTTATAAGATACCGCATATCCGGTCAGGAGCCGTCGCATTACGGTGGCAATAGGAACAAGACCTGTCTTTAACAATAAATGGAAATGATTGTGGATAAGCACCCATGCAAAACACTGGGTTTTAGTTTCTTGAATGATCTCGCCAAGGCGCTTTAAAAAATTATTGCGATCCGCGTCATCTTGAAAAATCTTGCCGCGTTCGATTCCCCGAGCAATTATGTGATGCAGGGCCCCTGGAGCATCTATTCTAGATTTTCTTGGCATGCATGTCATCTAGCATAATTTTAACTTCTAGTAAACTGTAAAACTAAAGGGCGTCCCTCCTTTTTTTATAAGTGCTTGTCTTCATCTGCCTTTACTCTGAATCCGGTTATATATATTGTCTCATGAGAGTTTTTGATGAATTATATTTACGAACCAGCCTGTTCAAGCGACCGTCTGAGTGCCTCGAAGCGATCGATGATCTGATCGCGCATTAATTTTCGTCCGATCATGTGCTTGAGGCTGCTAGCGAAGCCAGCAACCCGATCGGTGGACGTGCGGTTCTGGTAGAACACGAGAGTGCCCTCCTCAACTGCGATACTGCCCACAATGATTTGTTGCGAGTTATATGTGTGTCCAACATAAAACTGTCGTTCGGTCATGACCGCGTATTTCTGCTCAAAACGAAACATGCGGTGGCCGAGGATAAACGTCGGCCGGCCTTCAATCACTTCTTTGCTCAACAAGAATTGGTTTTCAACCCCTTCGCCACTATGCTGCGGATAATTCACGAAGGCCTGGTAGAAATCAGGAATTAGATCCTTCATCAGGGTCGCTCCGGCGGCCCCAGCAAAGAGTTCCCTGTCCGGCCTTGCACGCTTCCCGCTGCCGCGGT
>JAUVTM010000323.1 GCA_030601545.1 Syntrophobacterales bacterium | reverse complement strand
GAGCTATCGACCAGAGAGCTCCCGTTTGATTTTGATCGCTTCCTGATACACGAGTCGCTTACTAATACCCCGCTCTTGGGCCACCTCTGCCGCTATTTCTTTGAGAGGATGGCGACCAGATGTGAGGCAAGCGCGCAGCTGTTCAATGAGGGAGTCGTCCAGGTGTGGCTTGCCTTTTTCAGCTCCTGCCACTAACAGGGTAACCTCCCCGCGGGTCTCTCCCGGCCAACGCTCCATGGCCTCTTCCAGGCTTCCCCGAAAAACCTCCTCGTGGATCTTGGTCAACTCCCTAGTTACGGCCACTCTCCGATTGCCCCAGATCTTCCTCATGTCTTTAAGACAACCGCCAAGTCTTCTGGGTGATTCAAATAGAATCAGAGTCTCCTCAGCCTGAGCATAGCTGGTGAAAAATGTGCGGCGAGCACCAGGACGATTGGGAGGGTAGCCTAAAAAAAGAAACGGTTGTATGGGAAGCCCGGCAACAGCCAGGGCCGTAGTAACCGCGGAGGGTCCGGGAATGGGGCTCACCTGAATATCTTGGGACACCGCTAGACGGACCAAGTCAATCCCCGGGTCAGATATGCCTGGAGTGCCGGCATCGGTAACCAAAGCCACCGACTTTCCGGTCATTAGTTCGCGTATTAAGCGGGGGCCCCGGGTACGCACGTTGTGTTGGTGGTAGCTGATCAGAGGACGATGAATGTCGTGAGCGGTTAATAGTTTTCGGGTGTGGCGCGTGTCCTCCGCGGCGATTAGATCAACCTCACGCAAAATTCTCAGAGCCCTAAGAGTAATATCCTCCAGGTTGCCGATGGGTGTTGCTACTATGAAGAGAGTTCCAGATTTGCTAGTCATGATCCTAAAACTTGGCTAGACAGTGGTAGTTGGTTTTATTTGTCATAGCAGTACAGCTGCTTAGCGAGACGTGAGGTCGGGAGGTCGGGCGAGACGAAAATCAATAATTCAAGATTGTAGACAATAGATGGTTTTCCCCGTCTCGCCAGTCTCGCCAAAGACTGTGTTTAGTGATTAGTTCCCAGTGCTTAGTAGCATTAATATGTTGACTCAAAAGCATTTTCGATGACCTCGAGATGTGGTGAACCATGCAAACGGCTGATAGTTACCACATCGAATCTAGCATTGGTCTCGGTAAGGTCGCGTTTCTGGAGGTAATACCAGGCAACTTGGCTGAGTTTGCGTTGTTTGGCAGGGGTGATCGCCCACTTAGGCGAACCAAAAGCCCCACTTCTCCGAGACTTTACCTCCACGAAGACTAAAACGCCGCGGTGGCGGGCAATGATGTCAATCTCACCGAGAGGACAGCGATAATTACGACAGACAATGCGGTACCCTAACCGCTTCAAGTGGCGGACTGCAAGTTGCTCGCCTTCGTGCCCCTGAACCAGATGGGTTTTGGAACCACGCCTGCTTTGCTTGCCGTCTTGATCCATAATGAGTGATTCTAGGTTGTCTCGTTGCCCAGTAAGGGATCAGTCAGCCAGTACTTGGATTCGAGCCGGTAGAGGGCACACCACGGAAAGTTTGCCGGTGAAGTGGACAGGAACCATAACGAACCAAGGCGGTGCGGTGCTCCCTCGTGCCGTAGCCCTTATTGCGGGCGAAGTTGTAATGAGGATAACTCTCATGATGAGCAACCATAATCGTATCCCTGTGCACCTTGGCGACAATGGATGCGGCTGCCACCGAAACACTTAACTGATCTCCACGCTTGAGAGGTTGCTGTGGTAGTTGGATGGGCATTTCCCAAGGGCCGTCCACTATAACAAAGTCGGGAAGGGGATCTATCTGCGCCACAGACCGACGCATGGCCTCTAAAGTTGCTGCCAGGATATTGGTGCGGTCTATCTCCGGAGCACTCACCTCCCCGATACCGATGGCTGTAGCCACTGCGCGGATTCTGTCATAACATACCTGGCGTTGAGAGGGATTGAGCAATTTGGAGTCACGAACATCAGGGAGGTCTAGGCCATAGGGTAACACCACCGCCGCTGCCACAACCGGGCCAGCAAGCGGGCCCCGGCCCGCTTCGTCTACCCCGGCGATTCGGCGAAAACTCCGGCCCCATACTCTGCGCTCGAAGTGCCAGGGGTCCCTGGGATCCTCAGGAAACAAAGGTGTTTGTGACGGCCG
>JAUVTM010000093.1 GCA_030601545.1 Syntrophobacterales bacterium | reverse complement strand
GCTTGGGGGAAGACGCGGTCTACCATCAGGCCTCGTCTCTGCCGCCAGGGCGAGATTTTCCAGATCCATCAGTTTCACGAATATCCCCGGCAGGCCGATATTTACCACCGATCCGCCGGCTTTGGCCAAAAAGGCACGTCTTGATATTTTCTTGGCCTCTATCATCTTTGCCCTCTTTGTCTTGTTTGCTCATTCTAACCTGCATCTATGATCTGTTCCACGAAAACAAACATACATAGCAATTGGAAACACTTGCTGGGTCATCTAGAGTTTCCGGATGGAAATGAACGAAGTAAGGATGATCAATGAGCTAAGAGGGGAGGGGATAATGATGAACACCAGCAGGCGGTGTCTGTATGGAGATGATTGCAGAAAAGTGAACTCAAGAGAACAGGTAATCTTGACTGGCAAGAAGTGTTTTCGACAGTTTTGTCATTCCTCCTCCTCCTCGTCATCACCGCCCAATCCGTACTTGGCCAGACGGTAGCGAAAGGAGCGAAAGCTGATGCCGAGTAGTTCAGCCGCCTTTTGTTTTGCCCCCCGTGTCCTCTCAAGGGCCTGCTGGAGCAGGTCCTTTTCCAGCTGGCCGAGGACATTGTCCAGATCGATTCCCACCTGGGGCATTATAAGCGACACAGACTCGGTTTTGGATTGGACCTGGCTCTGCTTGAAGCTGGAAAGAGTTAGGCTGTCGGGGAGGACAATGTTGGAATCTTCCAGGGCGACGCTTCGTTCGATGATGTTTTCCAGCTCTCTAATATTGCCGGGAAAGTTATAGCTCTTGAGAAGATCCAAGGCGTAAGAAGAAATTTTTCTGATGTCCTTTCCCATTTGATCGCTGTACTTTTCCAAAAAATGCTGGGCCAGCAAGGGGATCTCATCAGGACGTTCCCGTAGTGGCGGCATGTGAATGTTTATTACGTTGAGCCTATAGTAAAGATCTTCGCGGAAATTACCGTCCATCACTTCGCGTTCAAGATCGCGGTTGGTGGCGCTGATGATGCGAACATCTACACTTACCTCCTCACTGCCACCCACCATTTTGAAGGTTTTTTCCTGAACGGCCCTGAGAAGCTTGACCTGGACAGGAGGAGAAAGCTCGGCCATTTCATCAAGAAAAATGGTTCCCCGGTGGGCTGTTTCAAAAAGGCCACTGCGGGTTGCGGTGGCCCCGGTAAAAGAGCCTTTTTTGTGTCCGAACAGCTCGCTTTCCATTAGGGTTTCGGGCACACTGCCACAATTGACCACAACAAAAGGCTTGTCTTTACGAGGACTCTCACGGTGTATGGCTTTGGCTATCAGCTCTTTACCGGTTCCTGACTCTCCGGTAATGAGGACGTTGCTGGCGGCGACGGCAATGCGAGGAATGAGTTCAAGGATCTTTTTTAATTCAGGGCTTTCACCAACAATACCGTGGTAGTGAGCAGCACTAGCCGTATCTACTGCTGGCTTTTCCTGGGGCCCTTGTGATTGGGCGGTGGCCAGGGCGTCATGGATGACAGTTTTAATTTCCCTTACCTTGAAAGGTTTGGGCAAATAGTCGTAGGCTCCCCACTTCATGGCTTCAACGGCAGTGGAGGTGCTGGCGTAAGCAGAGATCATGATCACCACCGTTTTCGGGTGGAGTTCCTTACATTTTTTCAACACCTGGAGACCGTCAGTCTCCTTCATCCGGATATCTGTGATAACCAGGTCAAAGTCTTTCTTCTTCAGGATATTTATGGCCTCGCCACCTCCGGCGGCGGTAGCCACCTGGTAGCCTTCCTTATCAAGCATGATTTCTAGAAATTCTCTCATGCTGTGTTCGTCGTCAACTACAAGGATGCTGGCCATTCGGGTTCAGTCTCCTGCTATAGCGCTGCAAGTCCGTATATCAAATGAAGCTTGGCGTACGGGTGCGAGATGTGAGATCTAGCCCGGATATTTCACTGAAATCTCACATCACGTATCGCACATCGACCTTGGGGCTGTACATTCTTGGAACCTTAGGATCTGGTCCGCAGTGCCCCTGGTATTCCCTGCAAGAATAGTACCTAACCGCTTGTATTTTCCTCTGTGAATATCACCTTGCCATCCCGAAGGACCATGACCGTTTTTCCTCTGAGCTGCCAGCCATGAAAAGGCGAATTCCTGCTTTGGGAGCGAAACTGGTTTACGTCGACGGTGAACTCCCGGTTCGGATCAATGAGGGTGACATCGGCCGGAAGCCCAGGAGTCAGTCGTCCCAGGTCAACTCCAATAATGCGGGCGGGATTGCTGGTCAATTTTCTTATTGCTTCGAGCGGGCTGAGCAATCCCTGATCAACGAGCTGCAGTGTCAGAGGGAAGGCGGTCTCGAGACCGATCATGCCAAAGGCGGCGTAGTCAAACTCCACGTCTTTCTCTATGGTGCTGTGGGGGGCATGGTCGGTGGCGATGGCATCAATAGTACCGTCGGCAAGACCTTGTTGAATTGCGGTTAGATCAACGGAGGAGCGGATTGGTGGGTTAACTTTAAGATTGGTGTCAAAATTTTCGAGGGCCTCATCAGTGAGAGTGAAATGATGTGGAGTAGCTTCGGCGGTAACCCGTACTCCCTTCGCCTTGAATTGCCTTACCAGCTCTACTGCTCCAGCACTAGACACGTGAGCTATGTGCAAACGGCCGCCAGTGAACTCTGCCAGACTACAGTCCCGAAAAACCATTACGTCCTCGGCAACGCCGGGGATTTCCCTCAAGCCCAAACGGGTGGAGACCACCCCTTCGTGCATTACCCCATCGCCGGCAAGGTCACGGTCTTCGGCATGGCTGATAACTGGCAGATGAAACACCTGGGCGTATTCCAGGGCTCTCCGCATGAGCTGGCTGTTCCTAACCGCTATGCCGTCGTCGCTGACCGCTACAACTCCCGCTTCTTTGAGTTCAGCGTACTCGGCCAGCATTTCGCCTTTTTGACCCTGACTGATGGCTCCTACAGGAAAGACTCGCACGAGGTCAGCTTCAGCTGCACGGCGAAGGATAAAGTCCGTAACCGCGGCATTATCATTTGCCGGTTTGGTGTTGGGCATGCAACAGATAGAGGTGAAACCGCCGGCAGCTGCGGCCTGACTTCCAGTCAGGACGGTCTCCTTGTATTCCTCGCCCGGTTCCCGCAGATGGGTATGCAGATCAATGAGTCCTGGCACCACCCAAAGACCATCTGCATCAATGATCTCTACGGAGGCGGACTTCTTGTCCAGTGTCCCCGGAGGACCTACGTCATTGATTTTGTCTCCTTCAATGAGAAGGTCGTGCAGGTCGTCCAAACCGCTTGCTGGGTCAAGGATTCTGCCGCCACGGATGAGCTTACTCATCCTTTTCACCTCCTATGAGTAAATACAGCAGAGCCATGCGCACGGCGACGCCGTTGCTTACTTGGTCCAGGATCACTGAATAGGGTCCGTCGGCCACAGCAGGGCTGATTTCAACGCCGCGGTTGATCGGGCCGGGATGCATAATAAGCACATCCGGTTTAGCCTGGGACAGTTTTTTTTCATTCAAGCCAAAAACACGAGCATACTCTCTGAGGCTGGGAAGGAGCATTTGACCTTGCCGCTCCAGCTGTATCCGGAGCATCATGATCACATCCGCCTTGGGGATGACATCTTCGGGACGGTAGAAAACTTCAACCCCGAGCTTGTCCAGATCGTGTGGAATCATGGTGGCCGGGCCAGCCACCAGGACTCGAGCTCCCATTTTGGTGAGGGCCCAGACATTGGAGCGTGCCACTCTGCTGTGAGCAATGTCTCCGATGATGGCAACGGTTTGCCCGGATACGGTGCCTTTCTTGTCTTTGATAGTGAGAAGGTCAAGCAAGGCCTGGGTGGGATGTTCGTGCATGCCGTCACCGGCATTGATCACCGAAGCCTGCACGTTTTTGGCCAGCAGGTGAGGAGCGCCGGCAGCGGAGTGACGAAGCACAATAACGTCCGGGTTCATGGCCTCTATATTTCTTGCGGTGTCCAGCAAGGTCTCACCTTTTACAATGCTGCTGGTTGAGGCAGATATGTTAAAGGTGTCCGCGCTCAGTCGCTTCGCCGCAATCTCGAAAGAGGTTCGAGTTCTGGTGCTGGGCTCATAGAACAAATGGACTACAGTCCTGCCCCGCAAGGTGGGGACCTTCTTGATGGGTCGAGTGGAGATTTCCTTGAAAGTCTCCGCCGTCTCAAGGATCAGGTTGATTTCCTCAGGCTCTAGTTGTTTGATACCGAGTAAATCTTTCTTGCGGAACTGCATGGATCGCTTCCCCGATGGTAGGGCGGCAATAGGTAGATGCAGCCCGAGACAGTGGTGTCTGAATCGTGAGGAGTAGGGAGGGCACCAATGTTCAGCTGCGTAATCTATCCCATTTGGTTCCCCTTTGCAAGACCAATTCGCACGGGGCATAGGGCATAGGGCATAGCGCAAAAGGATTTTAAGAAGTTATACTTTTTGCTTACCAGGTTGCCAGTCAGTGGGTAGTCTGTACCGAACCATCTGTTTGTTAGAAATACCCTTTTGGCAGTCGTTGCGACGGTACCAGTCAACGAATAGTGTAGGAGCAAGCTTACACTTGCGATACCGGGGCTTGGAAGAACCATTCGGATCGCAACCAGGAGGTTGCTCCTACTGAACTCTGTGCGAATAGGGACAGATAAAAACTAATTAAATCAGATAGATGATATCGACAACGGACTAATGACCACGGACCCCAAAAAGGGGTTTGACTTCCCGTAATGGCTCTTTTATGATTGAGCACCTTTTGACCGGAGTAACTTTTCTTTTGGCAGGCAAGTTCCAGTTGGGCCTGCCTCCCCTGCATGTTAAAATAATGTATTGAGAAAAGAACCAAGCAAGGAGAGACAATGGCCTTACAGCAAGACGTGGAGCCCCCGGCTCTTACCGAAAATGCACTGGTGGTGCTGAAAAAGCGTTACCTCAAGAAGAACGAATACGGCGAGGTCGTTGAAACACCAGAGGAAATGTTTCACCGGGTTGCCGAGGCGGTGGCCGGGGCCGAACTGACTTACGATCCGCAGGCCGATGTGGATGAGGTTGCGGCGCGTTTCTACGGTTTGATGACCCGGTTAGAGCTAGTGCCCAATTCACCTACACTGATGAATGCAGGTAGGCAGCTTGGCCAGCTTTCTGCCTGTTTTGTCCTGCCGGTGGATGACTCCATTGAATCCATTTTTGAGGCCATCAAGCATACTGCCATGATCCACAAGAGCGGGGGCGGTACCGGTTTCTCCTTCTCTCGTGTACGGCCAGAAAACGACAAGGTGCTTTCCACTCAGGGAGTTTCAAGTGGACCCATCAGCTTTATGAAGGTTTTCGACGTGGCCACCGAGACTATCAAACAGGGTGGTACGCGGCGTGGCGCTAATATGGGTATTCTGAGGATAGATCACCCTGATGCGGAAGCCTTTATCACTGCCAAAACCGATAACGAAAAATTTAATAATTTCAACATTTCGGTGGCAGTAACCGACAAATTCATGCAGGCGCTTGAGGAGAATGGGGAATACGATCTCGTAAACCCTCGCACCGGAGAGAGAGCCGAGCGGCTGTCGGCGGGGGAGATTTTTGAGAAGATTGTTGATTCCGCCTGGAGAAACGGTGAGCCGGGCATCATTTTTCTCGACTCCATCAACCGCGACAATCCCACGCCCCACATAGGGGAAATTGAATCTACCAATCCCTGCGGCGAGCAACCACTGCTTCCCTATGAATCCTGTAACCTGGGCTCCATTAACCTGACCAAAGTGGTGGAAAACGGCCAGGTTGATTTTGATAAACTGAAGGAGATTATCTGGACAAGTGTACATTTTCTGGACAATGTGATTGACGTAAATCGCTACCCCTTGCCCCAGATTGAGGAGATGACAAAGGCAAACCGTAAAATCGGCCTTGGAGTAATGGGGTTTGCCGACCTGCTGATCTCTCTCGGCATTCCGTACAATTCCGAGGAAGCCATTGAGAGGGCTGAGCAGATAATGTCCTTCATCCAGGGGGAAGCGCAGGCTGCATCCGCAGCATTGGCCAAAAAGCGAGGCAACTTTCCCAACTATCCAGGTTCGGTCTTTGACAAGCCGGATACGCCTTACATGCGCAACGCTACGACCACCACCATCGCTCCAACCGGTACCATCAGCATCATTGCCGGAACATCCAGCGGAATCGAGCCTGTCTTTGCCGTTTCGTTCTTGCGTAAAGTGCTGGACGGGCAGGAGTTGCTGGAGGTACACTCGATTTTTCGCGAAATCTCCCAGCAGAGAGGTTGCTACAGTGAAGAACTGATGAAGGAGATTGCTGAGAAGGGTACGATCCAGGAAATAGAAGGGATTCCCGAGGATATGAAGCGTCTGTTTGTCACTGCCCACGACATCAACCCCGAATGGCACATTCGCATTCAGGGGGCCTTCCAAAAATACACTGACAATGCCGTGAGCAAGACCATAAACTTTCCGCATTCCGCTACCCGGGAAGATGTTCGTGAGGCGTATCTGCTCGCCTATCATCTGGGTTGCAAGGGTCTAACCATTTACCGTGATGGCAGCAGGGATCAACAGGTGCTCAACATCCAGCGCAGACCCGAACCACCGCAAGTTGAACCGCGGCCGCGACCCGAGCAAACCTATGGGGTTACCAAGAGGATGAACACCGGGTGCGGAAAACTATACGTAACTCTCAACTCTGATGAATTTGGGCCTTGCGAGGTGTTTGCCCAGATGGGCAAGGCCGGCGGCTGCGCCAGTTCGCAGATCGAGGCCACCGGCCGCCTCATCTCACTGGCACTGCGGTCAGGGGTCAAGCCGGACTCCATTATGAAGCAACTCATGGGCATTAGGTGTCCGTCGCCCGTCTGGCAAGAGGGTGAGATGGTGCTCAGTTGCTCGGACGCCATCGCCAGAGCGCTCATTGACCACTGTCAGAGCAGTTTTACTTACATGGTAGCCGCGATGGGTGCCTGCCCCGACTGTGGTGCCACTGTTGAACATGAAGGTGGCTGCATTGTCTGCCGCTCCTGCGGTTTTTCTCGGTGTGGTTAAGCGCAGAGCGCTTAATAGCGAGAAATGCGGGAAAAGCGAGAAACGCGAGAAAGGGAGCTGCCTTAACAACTGTTTTTACTTTTCTCGCTTGTCTAGCCTTTCTAGCTTTTCTCGCTTAACACTGCTGTTTACTCCCAATTTCTTACTGATTACTGTTTTCAGTCATGCTTCACTCCTGGGATCTTTCCCCTCAAGAAGCCATAGCCCTGCAGAAGCGGTTGGCGTCTAGCGTGATACTGAAGCCGCTGCCGGAAGAAATCACCGTGGTGGCGGGGGCAGATGTGGGCTACTCCCGTCGCCATGATACAGCTGTGGCGGCCATGGCCACCTACACCTATCCAGGTCTAGAATTCAGAGAACTTGTCCGATTTCAAGGAAAGTTTTCTTATCCCTACGTTCCCGGCCTTCTCTCCTTTCGCGAAATACCGCTGCTCTTGCAAGCGTTTGAGCGCTTGCGAGAGGAACCTGATGTGGTGCTCTGTGACGGTCAGGGTACAGCCCATCCGCGCCGGTTGGGTCTTGCCAGTCACCTGGGACTGTGGCTAAATTTGCCCACGGTGGGCTGTGCCAAAACGAGATTGGTGGGAACACACGGGAAGGTGGGGCCGATGAAAGGCCAGTATCGTTCGCTACTGTACCGAAAGGAGA
>JAUVTM010000035.1 GCA_030601545.1 Syntrophobacterales bacterium | reverse complement strand
TATGCCTTGAGCAAGCTTTATGATGATGAATTTGTGGAAGGCGAGGGAATTGTTCAGTTACTCAGCGACATTCGCAACCTGCCCCCCCAATGGCGGTTGAAGGCTTACAATATCCTCATCAAAAAAGGTGGCGAGCACCTGTCATCGAACTAGCCCACACCGGACATGTCACACGAGTCACCACACAGTCAGCAACATACAAACACCAAACTTCAAGGAGTCAGGAGTCAGGATTCAGAATCCAGTAGGCAAAGAGCATAGGGTTGAAATTTCGAAATTCGAATTTCAAAATCCGAAATCCGCAATCCCTCTGCCCCCGGACTCTTATTCCCAGAGAGAAGGATCTGCAAGGAGACGCTTGAGGTCTGCCACCACCTCGGCACCACTCTGGTAGCGGTCCTCAGGATTTTTGGCCAGGAGTCTCATGACAACTGCGGCCAGCGTTGGATGGATTCTGCGGTTGACTTGTTCTAATGGGATGGGATCCTCGGTGGCTATCTTTCTGAGGATGGCAGTGATATTAGGGCCGGTGAAGGGCCGTTGTCCGCAGAGCATTTCGTAGAACATGGCCCCTACTGAAAACAAGTCCGAGCGCCCGTCCACCTTCTCAAGATCAATTTGCTCTGGAGACATGTAACTGGGGGTGCCCAACATGGCTGCGGTCTGGGTAGCGTCCGATGAGATCATCTTGGTAATCCCAAAATCCATGATCTTGGGCTTACCGTCTTGGAGCAGCATGACATTACCGGGCTTTATGTCCCGGTGGACAACGGACTGCTTATGAGCGTAATCAAGGGCATTGCAGATGTAGGCAATGATCGTGGTGGCTTGTCGAGGTTTGAGAAGAGTGTCTTTGGTACAAAATCGGCTGAGCTCTTGACCATCGATAAGTTCCATGGCGATGAAAAGATTGCCACCTGTTTCCACCACATCATAGATGGTGACAATATTGGGGTGTGAGAGTTGCCCAGCTACCTGGGCCTCCCTCAGCGACCGCTCTTTCAAATTTGAGAGTTGCTTTGAGCCGAGGCTATGGTCCAAACGAATTGTCTTGATAGCCACCGGCCTGCCGATGGTAGGATCCACAGCCTTGTAGACAACACCCATGGCGCCTTGACCCAGCTCGCCTTCAATCTGATAGCGACCCACAGTCGTAACTTCCCCTCCAACCACAAGATCGGAAGTCTCGGGAGCAACGGTCTCAACAGCCGCGAGGTGTGTTTCCTCGATTCTGTCGACCGCAATCGCGGCTGCGCGCAAACTGAAAACCTGAAGCGCCGGTGCCAGGAAAAGTATAAGAAGAGCAGGGAAAAGCGGCTTGAGCCAGAGATTGTGAGCGGTGAAACCCCAGTAAGACCCTGCAATAGCCAATCCAAAGAGAAGGCCACAAAAAATCCAGAGCATCAATGATCGGCGACCCCCGGCTATTATTCCAAGTGTTAGAGCACTCAGGAGCATGAATAGGATCTCGGCGACACCGCTGAGTTCTGACCGGAGGATGAAACGCTCGTCCAGGATATTGGCGACGATAGTGGCGTGTTTTTCCACCCCAGGATATCCAGGCCCGAAGGGAGTAAGCCACAAATCATGGAGTCCGGCGGCAGCTACTCCCACGAGCACGACTTTGTCTTTGAGCATATTGGGTTCTAAGTGGGCCTCCATGACCTTTTTGTAAGAGATGTACGGAAAACTCTCCCGGCCGCCGTAATAGTTGAGGCCAACAAGACCATGATCGTCAGTGGGAACTAAGCGCTCGCCAATCAAGATGCTCTCGCCGCTGTTTACTTTGATCTCAGCCCAACTGAGACCTAGATACAACCGACTGAGTTGAATTCCCAGAGAAGGGAAATATTGCTCCTCGTAAGCCACAATACTTGGGTCGCTTCGTAAGACACCGTCCCTGTCTAAATAGGCGTTGACGCATCCTAGAGCGGCTGCAGCCTCACCCAGAACTCGGGTCGGCGGGAATACACTGCTGCCGCGAAGCAAAGGCAGGGAAGGGAGTCTATTAACATCATCAAAAAGAAGATAGGCAGAATGAGCCAAGATCGCCGGCTTTTCAGGGGGTGCTCCAGCGGTGTCGCCCTTGAACTCGAAATAAAAGGGGAGGACCGTATTGCCCGCCTTCTTCATGGCCATGGCAAAGAGTAGATCGTTTGAGTAGGAAAGTTCAGTGGTGGGATCTAGATCTAGCCAGCGTAAGAGGGGAGCGAATTCCGCCTCGGGAGGAATCGGTTGGGCTTGCGTCTTGCTGGGCAGAAAGGAAATATCTATGCCAATGGTGCGCGCTCCAGCCTCTTTGAGCCTGTGAACGAGGGCGGCAATCCGTGCTCGAGGCCAGGGCCAGCGGCCGTAATGGCTAATACTTTGATCATCGATGGCGATGATGGCGATGTGGGGATTGGGGGGCACAGGACCACGCAATCGAAAAAAGAAATCACGGATTTTAAGGTGGGTATTTTCAAGTGGACCGAATGAAGCGACGTGAACAGAGGCGAAAACCAAGAAGAACGCAACAGTAATGATGAGAGCTTTTCGATAACCCATTATTCGCCGTAGAGGTCTCGGTCGCGCGCTTCATTCCAGCGAACCCACGCCTCTCTCCTCGCTGCAGCAAGATCAAAAGCGGAGATCGCGCTTCTTCCTTCCCGGCCGAGTGTTACCTGTTGGTATTGTCCGAGGAGCAACTGCTCCCACTCTTGACGGGATATTCTGGTTGGACCAGGTACGCGAGTTGGCTCTCTTAACGCCGGAACTTTCTGTCCAGGGGCGAGATCGCCGGCGAACGGATTGTAAACCTGAACATTTCCAGAATGAACGCGAACCCGCGTCTGCTGGCTGGGACCAACTTGAAGATCGAACACTGTGCCTTGGACAGCGGTTATAGCAGTGGGTGTTTCCACCTGATAGCTGGAACCAAATCCCAACAGCCGCGTAACCCTTGTCCACATCTTGCCGATCGATAGGGCGAACCGGTACTTTTCCTTCTGGCGTCTGCGTTCCACCTCTTTCAACTCCAGGGTGGTATTGGCAGCCAACCTGAGGACGCTGCGATTGTCTAGAACTAATTCCAAGCGTCCCTGTTCGAGAACCTGCACTTTGTCCCCGGCCTTGAGGATGTTGTTGACCTGGAGCCTCTGCCAACCATTGGTTCCAGCAACCATCATTTGCACCTCACCTTCAACCAGTGTTGCCACTGCTCGAGAGGCGGCCGCAGCCATTTTCTTGGTCTCGGGGAGCGGTGCGGAAGGAGCCGGTTCACCCCGTTTAGCTGTTACTGGAGAAGGTTTGCGTTTGGGAAGATATACAGTCTGGTCGACCTGGATGAGATTCAGATCCTTAATGTGAGGATTGAGACTCTTGATCTGGCTAAGTATTTCTTGGTTGTAAGTATGGAGGTGCTTGAACGCCAGGTAGCTTATACTGTCACCTGGCCGTACTTTGACAGAGGTGACAGGGTCAGAGGCGGCTACCGAAAAAGTGGCAACCAACAATATCAGCAGTACGGTGAGATGGCGTGGCCCAAAAAAGCTGAAATTATTCGACATGCGTTTAGCCATCCAAAATAGGTGAACTGCTTCTCTGTCTGCCTGTCAAGTCCTTTTTAGCAGAACTTCTGTAAGGTTGCAACCTTAGGAAAGCGCATAGAGCAAAGAGCATGGCGCCTAGAGTTCAGTGGGAAATGAACAAGTAAAACTTGATTTAACCTGGTTAACTAAATACATTGTACCCATTCCGGGACACTAAATATGTATAACGATAATGTTCAACAAGTTTAGAAAAGACAATAATCGTCATGCCGGACGAGTCCGCCGCGGACGAGATCCGGTATCCAGGATAACAGCGTTGCATCTGGATTCCGGATATCCACCTGCGGCGGATTCCGGAATGACGGAACAGGTGATTTCACCAAATAGTAGGGTCTTCAACATCCCGGTAATTGATTTGAAGCCAGCGCAACAGAACTGTCATGGATAAGGCTAACCAACAACAGCAGATACAAACCGGACTAAGATGTATGGTGATCGCGGGAACCCATTCCGGAGTGGGCAAGACCACGATTTCCCTGGGTTTAATGGCGGCGTTTCAGAAAAGAGGACTAACGGTGCAAAGCTTCAAGGTGGGTCCTGATTTCATTGACCCGGGACACCATACCAGATTGCTTGGAGCGCCAAGCCGCAACCTAGATGGCTGGATGCTTTCAAAAAAGTATAATCGGTCAACGTTTTACCGGTCCATGCAAGGTAAGGACTTCGGTATAGTGGAAGGGGTAATGGGCCTTTTCGATGGCTATGATGGACGGTCCGAAGCTGGATCCACCGCCCAGATGGCCAAGTGGCTGAACGCTCCGGTAATTTTAGTTGTGGATGCCAGCAGTATGGCACGGAGTATTGCCGCTCTGGTCCATGGCTTTAAAACGTACGAGCGGGACCTGCAGTTGGGAGCGGTGATCGCCAACAAGGTAGGAAGTGACAGCCATGCTCAGTTTCTGTCCGAGGCTATGGAATCAGTTCCTGATGTTTCTTTTTTGGGAGGGCTACCTCGCTCCGAGGAGGTGACGATTCCTGAACGGCATCTGGGGTTGGTTACCTCCGATGAAGAGCCTTATCCTGCTGATCTTTTCAACACGCTGGCCGTGCTCGTGGAAGAACACCTTGATGTGAGTAAGCTTTTGGAGATGCAGGCCACCGCAGTGAGTGATGAGATTCTGCCTGCGCCGACGGCTCGCCAAGCCAGGATACGACTCGGAGTGGCACGGGACGAAGCCTTCTGCTTCTACTACCAGGACAACCTGGACCTGCTTACTCACTTTGGTGCTGAACTCTGTTTTTTTTCTCCGGTTCGGGATTCGAATCTTCCTGCAAATGTGTCGGGCCTTTATCTGGGCGGAGGTTACCCGGAACTCTATGCTAGGCAGCTAGCAGAGAATGAAAGCTTAAGAAGAGAAATTCTGGCGGCAGCTCACAGGGGGATGCCCATATTCGCCGAATGCGGCGGTTTCATGTACCTCACCCGTTCCATTGAGGTGGAGGGGAGTAACTACCCCATGGTGGAGCTTTACCCTTTCAGTACAAGGATGCTCCCTCACCGAAAGGCCCTTGGCTACCGCGAGGTAGTTCTCAAAGAAAATAGTTTGTTGGGGCCAAAGGGACTGAAGGCTCGTGGCCACGAGTTTCATTATTCTGAATTAATCGGAGATCCCGGGGAAGTTCCTGACCTTTTCCGGTTGAGCAGTCGTAAAGGCATCGAAGTAGGGACAGATGGTTTCATGCTCAACAATACCCTGGCGGGCTACATTCATCTGCACTTCGGCAGTAATCCGGAGATGGCCGCCAATTTTGTTGACCGATGCAGGGAGTATCAGGGCAAGAGCTAGTTGCAAAGAGCAGTTCCCTGTAGGAGCAAGCTGTGCTTGCGATCAAAGGATGTATAGGTATTGGACGCCATAGGATTTTACCAAAAGAACCGAGGGATTTCCGTTTCACAATAAATTCCTAAAGCGGCGACAATCGTCATACCGGACACGGTGGAACCGTGATCCGGTATCCAGTGATCAGTAGTTTTCTCTGGATTCCCCTTCGACTTCGCTCAGGGTGGTGAGCCTGTCGAACCACGGATATCTGCCTGCGGCGGATTCCGGAATGACGGGATCAGTGATTAAGCGTAGGAGATTAAGTTTTACAATGACCCGCTAATGAAAAACTGTGCAACGGACGACTGCCGACTGACGACTGACAACTGAGATTGCAGAAAACGAGGACGATTTCATGGCTAAGATTACCCAAGTTAAACCTTCTGAGATTGAACCGCTGAGTTTCAAGATCATTGAGGAAGAGGCTGGAGAGCACGGTCTGAAAGCTGACGAGTGGGCAGTGGTGCGAAGACTCATTCATACCACTGCTGATTTTGAATTTCTGCAAAATACCCGCTTTCACCCTCAGGCAGTGGCAGCAGGTATTGCCGCCATTAGGAGCGGAGCGGCCATTTTTACTGACACGCGTATGGCGCAGGCAGGAATTACCAAAAAACACCTCGCTCCGTTCGGCAGCGAGGTACAGTGCTTCATCGACGATGCCGAAGTAGTAACTGTTGCCCAAAGGGAGAACATTACCCGTGCCGCTGCTGCTATCTCACGTGCCAGAGAGCTATTGCACGGTGGTATAGCAGTCATTGGCAATGCACCCACCGCGCTTATTGAATTGGATAGGCTCCATGATCGGGGCGAACTTCAACCAGCGTTGGTAGTGGGCGTGCCCGTAGGCTTTGTTAATGCTGCTGAAGCCAAAGAGCTGTTGATGGCTTCCGGGATGGTCTACATTACAGTAGCCGGCAGGAAGGGAGGAAGTGCTGTTGCCGCAGCCACTATCAATGCTCTGGCCGATCTGGCCGCGAAAAAAGAGTGACACATAGAAAATTTACCACGAAGTGCACGAAGGAGATTGTAGATTCCAGATTTAAGAATGTAGATTGACACAATCTGCAATCTACAATCAACAATCTGAAATTCCATCTCTTTGTGTCCTTTGTGTTCTTTGTGGTTCATTGCCTTACTCCGATACTGGCAGCAACCATGGCTAAGGTGGAAAGGTTGTGATGTCGGCTGTTTCAGTTCGCTACAGACGGAAGAAAAAGGGAAAACTGAGGGAGGGTTTTACCACCGGAACTGCGGCCGCTGCTGCTACGAAAAGTGCACTCCAGCTCCTATTGACCGGTTTGCCACTTAATCCGATCTCAGTGACTCTTCCTGAAGGCAGAGTCCTAAGTGTTCCTTTGCGCCGAAGCCTTTTGGAAGGAAATACTTCACTATGTTCAGTTGTCAAGGATGGAGGAGATGATCCCGATGTGACCCACGGCGCAGAGATTGGAGCGCGGGTGCGAATCTTGGGAGATACGGAAGGTAATACGGAAATTGTCTTCAAGGCCGGGGAAGGGGTTGGTAAGGTTACCAAGCCAGGACTTCCTGTAAAGGTAGGTGAGCCCGCCATCAATCCGGTGCCTCGCCAGATGATACAATGGGCTGTGGAGGAAGTACTGGAGGCTTGTGGTCCAGACAAGACCCAACAGGTGGAGGTTGAGGTCTTTGTCACTGACGGCGAAGCTCTAGCCAAGAAGACACTCAATCCCCGGCTAGGAATTATAGGTGGACTATCCATACTGGGCACAACCGGCATCGTTCGCCCGCTATCACACCAGGCCTACAAGGAAACCATAGAGGCGGCACTGTCGGTGGCACGAGCTGCAGGCCGCGAACTGGTGCTGAGTACCGGCGGCAAAAGCGAAAGATTTGCCAGGCGACTGCTCACCACCCTACCTGAGGAATGCTTTGTCCAGGTTGCTGACTTCTATGGATTTGGCTTGGAGGCAGCAGCTAAACTGGGCTTTAACAAGGTCACTCACTCGGTTTTTATTGGTAAACTGGTAAAAATGGCCATGGGGCTGCACTATACCCACGCCAGCAGCGCTAACATGGATCTTGGTATTTTACGTGAGATGGCTCGAGAGGCCGGAGAGCCAGAGGAACTGATAGAAAGACTGGTAGGAGCAAACACTGCCAGGCATGCTCTCGAGATCATGCAGGAGACGAGAAGCACTGAAAGCATTATTCCCAAGCTTTCAGAAAGAGCCATGGAAGTGAGCAGGAACCATTCCCAAGGTAAACTGGACATTCATTTGTTTTTGTTCGACTATAATGGACAAGTCATTTTCAAGTCCTGATTGGAGTTAGAGGACACCAGTTCGTTATTGGTTGCAGGCGATGGCCAGTACACCGACGCGGAGAATCTTGTCAACTTCGCCGCGTCGCCCCATCTCCGTGCCTGCCCCGTAGGTCCATAGGATCGTACTGGGGTCCCCGTGTCCCGATCCACACATGGATCGAAAGAATTGATGCAATGCTTATAATGAAATGCTGGGAAGGAACACGATGAGTACCGTAACTGTAGTGGGGATCGGTGTGGGTCCTGAAGACCTGACCGAAGCGCACCGGGAGGCTATTGAGGCGGCCGAAGTGCTGGTGGGTGGTAAACGTCAGCTCTCCTCATTTGCTGGAGAGACAGAGGCGACCTGGGTCCTTGGGGCTAACCCGGTGGCAACACTGGAGGAGGTGAAACAGGAGGCCGCCGGAAAACGGGTGGTGATTCTCGCTTCGGGAGATCCTCTTTTTTTTGGCATCGGCGAGCGGACTTTAGAGATTTTTGGCTCTGAAAATGTGTTATTTCTGCCCAACGTCACTGCCCTGCAAAAGACCTTTGCCAGTCTCAAGCTGCCTTGGAAGGAAGCTCGGACCATTAGTGTTCATGGTCGCAATCCCACGGACTTCTTCCCAGAACTTGCATATCCAGGGTGCATTGCAATCTATACGGACCCTGAGAATACCCCAGACCGGTTGGCTGAGCTGCTCCTCGAATTTGGCATGGCCAATCGCAAGGTGGCAGTGGTGGAGGAAATAGGCTCCAAAGAAGAGCAGTGCAAGGAGACTGATCTAGTGGGGGCCGCCGGGATGCAATTTGCCCCGCTCAATGTAATGGTCCTCTACCCGCTTGAAGAGCAGCAAGGAACAATCAGGTTTGGTCTTGAAGACGATCTTTTTAAGAAGGAGAAATCCCTGATCACCAAACGGGAAGCACGTGCCCTGATACTGGCAGAACTCCAACTCAGAGCAGAAGGTATCATGTGGGATGTGGGAGCAGGCTCTGGTTCAGTGGGAATTGAGGCGGTCAGGATTGCGCCGGGTTTAAGGGTCTATGCGATCGAGAGGGATCAATCCAGATTAGAAATGATTCAGGAGAATGTACAGGAGTTAGCAAGTTTTGGGGTCAAAACGGTTCAGGGTGAGGCTCCTGGGATTTTACTGGATCTGCCGGACCCGGATCGGGTATTTGTCGGCGGCAGCGGCGGCAACCTCGCCAGCATCTTGGAGTTTGTGGAGCAACGGCTCCGGCCTGAAGGTCGGGCGGTGGTAAGTGTGGTTACCCCGGAAACTCTTAGTCTGGCTCAGCAATTTGTTGAGAAAACTAACCTGGCTCACGAATGGTTACTACTGCAAATAAGCCGCACTGTTCCCATCAAGTCGAGCCGGGATTCACAGGAAAATGCGCTCATGAGCCGCTTCCAGCCCCAAACACCGCTCTTCCTTCTCAGTCTCTGGCGCTGAGCGACAAACGAGGGTAGGATTAACCACGAAGTACACGAAGGGCACGAAGAAAATCGAAACAATTTAGGTCGAGTGATTTTTTAAGATGATGTCTGGTTATTGTGATAATTCTGGCAGCTGTCGCTCTGAAGTCCCCCTTTGTAAAGGGTGGTGGAAGAACGGTCTGAGTGTGACCGGTTACCCAAGGAGGATCCAAAACTGAAGCCGATTGAAAAGGGCATAGTCTATTTTATTGGGGCGGGCCCGGGTGATCCGGAACTGATCACAGTTCGCGGTGCTAACATCATTCAGGCCGCAGACCTGATCGTCTACGCCGGTTCCTTGGTGCCGCAGACTCTTTTGGCCCAGGCAAAGGAGGGAGCAAGCATCCATGACAGCTCCAGTCTTAGCCTGGAGGAGACCCATGCGCTTCTTGTTGAAGGTGTAAGAAAAAACCTTATTGTGGCCCGGGTCCACACGGGCGATCCAGCATTATACGGTGCCATTCAGGAGCAAATCCAGCTACTGCAAAAGGAAGGGATCCCATGTGATGTGGTGCCCGGGGTCACGGCGGCCTTTGCGGCTGCGGCTGCCCTTGGGCGGCAGTTCACTCAGCCCGGTGGTAGCCAGACCCTGATTTTCACTAGACTGGCAGGACGGACGCCGGTCCCTGAGAGCGAGAATTTGGGTGGGCTTGCTCAGCACCGATCAACTCTGGTTATTTATCTCAGCGTAACCCGAATTCGTGAAGTGGTGGCGGAGCTAGAGCAAGGATATCCGGCTGACACTCCTGTGGTAGTCGCTTATCGGGTGGGCTGGCCGGAGGAAATATTTATCCACGGCAAGCTGGCAGATATTGCCCAGAGAGTGGAGGAAAGTGGGATAAAGAGACAGGCGGTGATTTTGGTGGGTGAAGCGTTGAGTGGGGAATTGAAGGCTCGCAGCAAACTGTACGATCCCACCTTTGACCACGGCTTTCGGAAGTCTCAACAGGAGGGAGAAGCTGGGCCGCAGGGTGTGGCAGTGATGGCTCTGACCCCGGGAGGAAGCAAGCTGGCCGCCAACATAACCGCCAACATTGAAGGGACAAGCCTCTACCTACCAAGAAAAGAAAGCTCCGGGTTTGCGGAAGCACATGCCTTTACTGATTTCAAAACCACTTTTGTCAGCTGTTTCAAGAAACATAAAGGGCTTGTGTGTGTAATGGCCACCGGTATCGTAGTGCGGCTTCTGCCTTCTTTGCTGGAGGGGAAGGAGAGCGATCCGGCCGTAGTGGTGGTTGATGAGATGGGTCGCAATGCAATTAGCCTTGTTTCCGGACACCTGGGAGGCGCCAACCGCCTGGCCAGAGAGGTAGCGGCTGTTACCGGCGGTCAACCGGTAATCACCACAGCCACAGATGTCCAGGGAAAGCTCAGTTTTGATGAACTGGCCGAGCGCGCCGGGCTGGTGATCGAAAACTTAGACAGGGTCAAGACCCTGAACATGTCTGTGCTGGAGGAGCGGCAGATTGGCCTTTTTGACCCCGGAAGATGGCTTCAGCCTCTCATCCCTGATTCTGCTGGGATAAAGGTATTAGAGGGGTTGGAGGAAGCCAGGGTGGCGAAACTGTCTGGCTGGATATTTGTAGATGACATGCTCGGTTCTTTCGAACCGCCGCCGTGTCTGGTTTTGCGACCAAAAAGCCTGGTAGTGGGAGTGGGATGCAACCGGGGAACCACTTCCGCTGAAATCGGCAATGCCATTGAGAAAGTTTTCCGAGATAATGGGCTGAGTCCTCTGGCAATTAGGAACCTGGCCACCGCGGAGCTCAAGAAAGACGAAGATGGGTTGGATGAGTTGCTGCGGGAGCGTGGCTGGACATCGGCCTACTACTCGGCCGATGAGTTACAAGCAGGCGATTCAGTGCCAACCCCCTCAGAGGTGGTGAGAAAACACGTAGGAGTTGAAAGCGTATGCGAGAAAGCGGCGATGCTCAGCGCCGAAACGAAGGAGCTGCTGGTTGCGAAAAAGGTTCTGGGGAACGTCACCGTGGCAGTGGCCAGGGTCGGCTCTATATTGTGAGCCTGGGCCCCGGAAGTGAAGACCATCTTACACCCGCGGCACGAAGAGCCCTGGATGAATCGCAGCTGGTGGTGGGCTACCGGACCTATGTGGATCTCATCAAGCCCATCCTGAGAAATCAAGAAGTGGTGGCTACGGGGATGCGCCAGGAATTGGAGAGGGTTCGCGTGGCTCTGGATCGGGCCTTGGCTGGCGAGACCGTATCCCTGGTTTCAAGTGGAGATGCAGGGATCTACGGGATGGCCGGGCTGGTTTTGGAGATGTGCCGAGCTCAGGGAATTTCCTTGTCACCAGAGCCGGACGGTTTTCAAATTACTTTCGTCCCAGGGGTGCCGGCTTTTGCCGCGGCCGGTTCTCTTTTGGGCGCTCCGCTTATGCACGATTTTGCCGCAATCTCGCTCAGCGATCTCCTCACTCCCTGGGACGTGATTGAGAAACGGGTTAGGTGCGCGGCAGAAGGGGACTTCGTCATCAACCTGTATAACCCAAAGAGCAAGAGACGGGATTGGCAAATCGGCAGGGTCCGCGAGATTTTGCTTGAAAGTCGCGATGGCAGCACCCCGGTGGGCATCGTTAGCAGGGCAACACGTGAGGGTGAGAAAGTCGCCATTACCGACCTGGAAAATATGCTCTCCTTTCCCATAGACATGCAAACAGTAATTATTGTCGGGAACTCCAGGACCTTCACCCATGGTTCCTTCATGGTGACCCCACGGGGTTATCTGGACAAGTATGAGGTGGAGGAGTTGGTGGGCAGCTAGGCCGGATGTTATTTCCAGAAAAGAAGGAGATCAGGTTGGAGCGGTCGCACTTGGTCCCATCAGCTCCCTGTTGCACGGCAACCAGTAACTACAACCCCCTCTTGAACAGAGTTCAATCGCTCTCTTGAAGCAATCATGAAATCCCTTACTCTTTTGCCTATCTCTAATGTAGTCTTTAGTGCACCCTTCACACAATCCCCCGGAATACTCACTGGTATGGTCTCCACTGACCCAGATCTTTCTGCATTTGATGCAGATGTATGTCATTTCTCGTTATCCTAATCTGGTAAAGCAAATTCCTTGCATGCAGTACTCAAGTCAGTAGTTCAGTACGTATTTCCATGGAACCCCATTACAGCAAGGGGCGTGCCAAAATTCAGTAGAATGTGAAATATCCGGGCTAGCGCAGTCAAGAGCTGAGGCAAAACAGGTGGCTCAGGTGCTCGCGGTTTCGCAGCCTCCCCCATGACCATGACTTTTGTGCAATTGGTCCTCAAAAAATGGGAAAACTACTGGCAGCTCTTGACTCTTGACAAATGTCGTGTTTTTCTTGCCTGGTGGGAGGAAATAAGGTTTTTTGTCAAGAGTCTGTCTTACGCATAAGGAAAGCAAATGATCGGAATATCCAAACTTTACTGCGGCACAGTCGAACCATCCGACGCGCTTCGCTACGGGCGTCAGTCACAACAGCTGCCCTCACATCTACTCCAGTTC